>JAILGH010000083.1 GCA_024697025.1 Pseudobutyrivibrio sp. | reverse complement strand
ATTGCCTGAAGCTGTCCGCAAACCTGACCTGCCATAACAGAGCCACGAATCATATCACCATCATTTACTGCCCGACGAAGTCCGCCAAGAGTGATCTGCTCTAGCTTTTCTCTGTCTGCACCTTCCGCCTCAAGCTTAAGGTACTCACGTGCCATTTCATTCTTGATGATTCTTACTGGTGCACCCTGACTTCTTCCAGTAACAGTTGTTGCATTATCCTTTGACTTTATAAGAGTCTGCTTATAGTTGTCGTGAATTGGGCACTCCTCAGAAACAAGAAGGCAAGTACCAATCTGTACGCCACATGCACCAAGAAGCATTGCTGCTGCAACCTGCTTACCACTTGCAATACCACCAGCTGCAATGACAGGCACATCTACTGCTGCAACTACTTGTGGCAACAATGTCATAGTTGTCATATCACCTACGTGCCCGCCAGACTCTCCACCTTCAGCGATGATTGCATCTGCGCCAGCGCGAACCATAATCTTAGCTAAAGCAACTGAAGCAACAACAGGAAATACCTTTGCCCCCATTGCTTTCCAGCTTGCCATATATTTACCAGGATTGCCTGCACCAGTTGTGATAAACTGAACCTTTTCCTCTACAAGCATCTGAGCAATATTATCTACATCAGGATTCATAAGCATGAGGTTTACACCAAATGGCTTATCTGTAAGGCTCTTGCAAATACGAATCTGCTCTCTTAAAGCCTCTGCATTCATTCCACCGCTTGCTACAAGTCCAAGTCCACCTGCATTTGAAACTGCTGCAGCAAATTCTCCAGTGGCAATGTTTGCCATGCCACCTTGAATAATAGAATATTTAGTTCCTGTCAAATCACTTAACTTCATAATAAACACCTCTGCAATTTACACATCCATTATTATTGAACCCCAGGTACGACCTGCACCAAAGGCACACATAAGTATCTTTTCACCAGTTTTAATCTCGCCCTTAGCCACTGCTTCATCTAAAGCCAGTCCCACACTAGCTGCTGATGTATTTCCATACTTATGGATATTTACAACGAATTTCTCCATAGGCTGATTGATTTTCCTTGCAATGGATTCTATTATTCGAAGATTGGCCTGGTGGAAAATAAAGTGATCTATGTCGTCGTAATTAAGTCCTGCTTTTTTCACTACTTTCTCTATTACCTTTGGAACTGTTGCTACAGCAAACTTGTATGTACCCTGGCCATCCATGTGAATGAGTCCATTTGGCGACTTAATGTGAATCATTTCCTCATCTCCGTCAACGCCGATAACCGACTCGTACATTGAATCAGAAAGCTGAACTACTGCAGCTGCTGCACCATCACCAAAAAGTACGCAGGTGCTTCTGTCTGTCATGTCCATCTTTTTAGATAAAACTTCTGCCCCGATAATGAGTCCGTACTTTGCATTTCTAGCCATCATTAATGAACGAATTGTCTCCATTCCAAAAATGAATCCCGAGCAACCAGCTCCTACATCAAGAGCGATAATATCATTACTTAAACCAAGTCTTCCCTGAATGAGGCAGGCTGTTGATGGAGAAAAATAATCGCTTGATACTGTACATACAATAACAACACCAATCTCCTCTTTTGCTATTCCTGCTCTTTCCACCGCCTGTCGTGCAGCCACTTCTGCAAGCCAAGTGTGGTTTTCATTTTCTGATACATAGTGTCTTTCTGACATACCAGTACGTTGGCTAATCCACTCGTCACTAGTATCAACTATCTTTGCCAAATCATCATTAGTAACAACTTTCTTTGGAGCACATGCTCCTGTCGATATAATTTTTATTCCAGTCATTTACACATTTCCCATTTGAACTAGAGACTCACTATCCAAGAATCTCTCATCAATCTTCCTAAACTTTTCAAATCGCTGATTTGCAATGCTCTCAGGTGTCTTACCTTCAAACTCTGCCAAAGCAGCAGTTATCTGCTTGTCAATTCGAGCATACAATCTGTCATAAGCGCTTCCTGCCTGCTCCTTTTCTACTACTGAAAGTCCTACGCCTCGCTCCGATATTATTTCATCAATAACACCAAAGTCTAGCAAATCCTTTGCAGTCAACTTCATCACCTCAGCGGCCTCATCTCTCCTGGCACTGTCATGCCATAAAATAGATGCAAACCCCTCAGGAGATAACACTGAGTAAATGGCATTTTCAAGCATGTAAACTTTATTTGCCACGGCTATACCCAAGGCTCCACCACTGCTACCTTCTCCAGTGACGATTGCAATTACTGGCACCTTTAATGTACTCATTGCAGCGAGATTAGCTGCGATTGCCTGAGCCTGGCCATACATCTCAGCCTCAAGACCTGGATAAGCACCCGGTGTATCCACAAAGGTAATAATTGGTCTGCCAAATTTTTCTGCCTGCTTCATAAGCCTAAGAGCTTTACGATAACCTTCAGGACCTGGCATTCCAAAATTGCATGTTACATTTTCTTCAACGTTCTTGCCTTTTCTATGACCCAGCACTGTAACTGGTCTGCCATGAAACATTGCAATTCCGCCATAAATACTTGCGTCTTCCTTGCCCAAATAGTCGCCCTTTTGCTCAAAAAAATCCGTAAATACGTTATCAATGTAGTCTGTAATCTTAGGTCTATCCTTGTCGCGGGCTATGTTTACTCTTTCTATTGCTTTCATATCTGCCCTCCCTATTTTACACAGTGTAACTTCAAAATCTTACTAAGGACTTCCTTCATTTTTTCTCTTTCAACTACCGCATCGACAAATCCATGCTCCTCCAAAAATTCTGCTCTTTGGAAACCCTCTGGAAGCTTCTCTCCGATAGTCTGTTCAATAACTCTTGGTCCTGCAAAACCAATGAGCGCTCCCGGCTCTGCCAATGTTATATCACCTAAAGTGGCAAAGCTTGCTGAGACTCCGCCGGTAGTCGGATGTGTTAAAACCGCAATATACAATCCGCCTTCCTGCTTAAACTTTTCTACTACAGCACTTGTCTTAGCCATCTGCATAAGACTTAGGATACCCTCTTGCATTCTGGCACCACCACTGGCTGTAAAAATAATAAGTGGTAGTTTATGTTTACCAGCATACTCCACTGCATGACAAACAGTTTCTCCAAGCTCAATTCCCATAGAGGCCATCATGAATTTCTTATTCATAATGGCTAAGACTACAGGATGGCCATCGATTTTACACTTACCAGCTATGATGGCATCGTGAGAATCTGTCTCATCTCTAAGCTCGTCCTTTTTGCCCACGTAACCTTCGAACTCTAGTGGATCAGTTTCTGGAAACTTCAACTCAAATTCCTTAAATGTACCCTCATCAGCTATGTCCTTCACACGGTCTCTTACACCGTACTCCTGAACTGGCTTGATTACCGCATCAAGTAATTCTGTTGGATTCTCTCGCAAATTCTTATATCTATTAAATTTACTTTTTCGTTGATCTACTACATTAACCATTTATCACCTCATCTACGGCTTTATCCCATGATAAGATTTCATCTATATGATCTTCGATAAAACTAACATTATATTTTCCCTTAACAAAATCAGGATGATGTAATAGTAGATAATCAAAATCGCCGTTTGTTACGATTCCGTCTGTAACAAGTTCAAGCAAGGCTCTTCGCATTCTTCGAATGGCTTCAAGTCTTGTCTGACCATGAACTATAATCTTGGCCATCATGGAATCATAAAATGGGCTTGTCTCGTATCCATTGTATAAAAGTGTATCTACTCGCACTCCTGGGCCACCTGGGAAGTTCAAGAATGAAATCTTTCCTGTATTTGCCATAAATCCCTTTGCAGGGTCCTCAGCATTGATTCTGCATTCAATGGCATGCCCCTTGAGTTTCACATCCTTTTGCTTGATATTTAATGGCTCGTTGAAAGCTATTCTTATCTGCTGCTTGATAAGGTCGATACCTGTAACCGCCTCGGTAACGCCGTGCTCTACCTGAATACGTGTATTCATCTCAATGAAATAGTAGTTGTTCTTTTCATCGAGAACGAATTCAACAGTACCTGCGTTTGTATAGCCTGCAGCCTTGGCAGCTGTTACTGCCGCCTTACCCATGGCCTTTCTCAAGTTATCGTCAATATACATGCATGGACTTTCCTCAATAAGCTTCTGGTTCTTACGCTGGATTGAACAGTCACGCTCTCCAAGATGGATAACATTGCCATGCTCATCAGCCAACACCTGAAACTCAATGTGCCTTGGATTGATAATAAGCTTTTCAACATACATCTCGTCATCGTTGAAGCAAGCCATCGTCTCAGCCTTTGCTTCCTCGTAAAGCTTCTTTAAATCCTCCTGCTTGTATACTCTTCGCATACCTCGGCCACCGCCGCCGGCACTAGCCTTAATAAGCACTGGATAGCCGATTTTCTTAGCAATTTTTTCAAGCTTTTCATAGCTTTCTACTGGACCGTCTGAACCCGGTACAACAGGAACCCCTGCCTTTACCATGATTTTTCTGGCCGCTGCCTTGTTGCCTAAAGCATCCATAGCATCTGCAGTTGGCCCAATGAATACGATACCTGCATCTACGCATTTACGTACAAACTCGGAGTTCTCTGACAAGAAGCCAAATCCCGGATGTAGCGCGTCACAACCTGTAACCTGAGCTGCTGTGATAATGGCATCCATGTTAAGATAGCTTTCCGCCGCTCTTGGACCTCCTATGCAAATACTATTACTAGCAAGCTTTACATGGAGCGACTCCTTGTCTGCTGTGGAATAAACAGCCACGCACTCAATGTTCATCTCCATGCATGCTCTAATAATTCTTACTGCGATCTCCCCGCGATTAGCAATCAATATTCTTTTAAACATGGCTAATCTCCTATGAGAAACAGAGGATCCTCAAAGCCGACAACATCCTGATTCTTAGCGTAAATCTCTTTAATTACGCCAGCCTTAGGAGCTGTGATTTCGCTCATCATCTTCATTGCTTCGATAAGGCAAAGGATTTGTCCTTCCTCAACCTTGTCTCCAACCTGAACATAAGCGTCATCTTCTGGAGAAGGAGCTGAATAAAACACACCAACTAAAGGTGCTACAACCTTCTCGCCTTCAACCTTTTCCTCCTGTACAGGCTTAGGCTCAACTGCTGCAACGGTCTGCTCAATGTTGCTTACAACAGGAGCTGTTGTTACTACCTGAGTTTTACACTCTGATGGCTTCTTAAACTTAAGAGAAACTCCGTCCTGTTTTATTTCAAAATATGAACTTCCGCTTTCATCGAAAGCTTTGAATAATTCCTTAATCTCATTTAATTCCATAATTATTTATGCGCCTCAAGATAATTTACAATGTCTGCTACTGTCTTCATCTCTGTCATTGCATCCTCATCGATTGTGATGCCTGTCTTTTCCTCTACTGCAAGTGAAAGCTCTACTGCATCAAGAGAATCTGCTCCTAAATCTTCAAAAAGGTTAGCCTCCATTGTTACCTTTTCTGCTGCACAGCTAAGTGTGTCGATGATTACTTCTTTAACTACTTCAAACATGTTTTTCTCCTTTACGTATAACTTTTTTTGTTTCTTTTTAATTATGTAAGCGCCACATATATTCTCTTCACTTACATAGATTTAAAAATTTAGCTAAATAATTTTAACTATTTACATCATAACGGATTACAAATTCAAGTCAAGTATTTTACCTAAATTTATTGAGATATTTTTTCAAAAAGAAGGAGTATGGATTTTGTTTATCGAAAATTGCCATACTCCTTTTACTTGCTATTTTATTTTAAAATTCTAGGCTGTCCACAACCTCCTTAAGGGTTCTTGCAGATTCCTGTAGTGCCTGAATCTCCTCCTCATCAAGGGAAATAGGAACCTTGGTCTCTAGGCCTTTCGCACCAACAATGGCTGGCATTGAAAGGCAAACGCCATCGATGCCATGTTCACCATGCATCATGGAAGATACCGGAAGGATAGATTTCTCATCACGAATAATAACTTCGCATATACGTTTAACAGCGACCGCCACTCCATAGTAAGTGGCGTGCTTTCTTTTGATAATTTCATATGCTGCATTCTTTACGCGCTCTGCAATCGCCTTCTCCGACTCTTCGTGTTGGAAGTGGCCACGCATCTCGCAGAAGGTGTTCAAAGGAATTCCTGATACGTTGGCACTTGAAAATGCAGCTATCTCGCTATCGCCGTGCTCGCCAATAATAAAAGCGTGAACACTTCGACTGTCTATTCCAAGATGCTGGCCTAGCTCCGTCTTAAGGCGAGCCGAATCTAGGACGGTACCCGAACCGATTACTCTATTTTCTGGAAGCCCTGAGAGTTTTAAAGCCGCTAAAGTAAGTACATCTACAGGATTTGCTACTATAAGAAGAATTCCTCCAAAATCCCGCTTTGCGATTTCGGGAATAATGGACTTGAAGATACCGACATTTTTGTGGACCAAATCTAGGCGAGTCTCTCCTGGCTTTTGCCCCGCTCCCGCAGTTACAACACAGATGGCCGCATCGGCAACATCATCATATGTGCCCGCATAAATCTTCAT
>JAILGH010000041.1 GCA_024697025.1 Pseudobutyrivibrio sp. | reverse complement strand
CAGGATGTACAGGTACACCGTCAGCCAGAGCACCAGCAGGGCGGAGACGGCAAAGGCGGCCAGCTTCACCAGGCCCAGGCTCCCGGCCTGGCGCAGGGAATCCCGCACCGCGGGCCAGCCTCCGTCGTAGTAATAGACGTAGTAGCCCATCTCGTCCAGCTTCGGGATGACCTCGTCCCGGAAGGGGAGGATGCTGTCCGCATCCCCCACCACGAAGCTCACCTCCGGGGGCTTGAATTCATGGTTCGCCGTATCCGCCGTTTCCGGCAGGAAGGACAGGGGAACCATGACCGAGTTGTCCCCATAGGCCCAGAATTGGTCCTCGTTAGACAGCCGCTCCAGGCCGGATTCCGTATAGGTGCCCACGATGGTGAAGTCCTGGCCGGTCCAGTTGTCCGCGTACCGCAGAGGACTGTAGGCCACCGCCCCGAAGGGGGCGTACTGCTCCATGGTGTTACATCAAGAAGAAGGATATCGCCTGCGCCAGCATCACCTGCAAGCTTACCGCCCTGGATAGAAGCACCGATAGCTACGCACTCATCTGGGTTAAGAGTCTTGCTTGGTTCGTGACCTGTAAGAGCCTTTACCTTATCCTGAACTGCTGGGATTCTTGTAGAACCACCAACAAGAAGTACCTTTGAAAGTTCTGAAGCATTAAGACCTGCGTCCTTAAGTGCCTGGTTTACTGGGCCTGCTGTTGCTTCAACTAAATCATGTGTTAACTCATCAAACTTAGCACGTGTAAGGTTCATATCAAAGTGCTTTGGACCTTCTGCTGTAGCAGTGATGAATGGAAGGTTAATGTTAGTTGTTGTTGCTGAAGAAAGCTCCTTCTTAGCCTTCTCTGCAGCTTCCTTAAGTCTCTGAAGAGCCATCTTGTCTGTAGACAGATCTACGCCCTCAGCTGCCTTAAACTCTGAAAGCATCCAATCTGTAATCTTCTGATCGAAGTCATCTCCACCAAGTCTGTTGTTACCAGCTGTAGCAAGAACCTCGATAACACCATCACCAATCTCAATGATAGATACATCAAATGTACCACCACCAAGGTCATATACCATAATCTTCTGCTCCTGCTCGTTATCAAGACCATAAGCAAGTGCAGCAGCTGTTGGCTCGTTGATGATACGCTTTACATCAAGACCAGCAATCTTACCAGCATCCTTTGTAGCCTGACGCTGAGCATCGTTGAAGTAAGCTGGAACAGTGATAACTGCCTCTGAAACTGACTCACCAAGATAGTTTTCAGCATCGCTCTTAAGCTTCTGAAGAATCATAGCTGAAATCTGCTGTGGAGAGTACTTCTTGTCGTCGATGATACGACCATTGTCTGTACCCATATCTCTCTTGATTGAAGCAATAGTCTTTTCAGCGTTTGTAACAGCCTGACGCTTTGCTGGCTCACCAACAAGTCTCTCGCCTGTCTTAGTAAAAGCAACGATAGATGGTGTTGTTCTAGCACCTTCTGTATTTGCAATAACGGTAGGCTTTCCACCTTCCATAACAGCTACACAGCTGTTAGTTGTTCCTAAATCAATACCAATGATTTTTCCCATGATTTTATATCCTCCTACTTAAATAAATCTTTATTCTTAGTTTGCAACCTTAACCATTGAATGGCGAACTACTGTATCTCCAAACATGTAGCCCTTTTGGAATTCTTCAACTACAACATTCTCGCCTACTTCCTCATCCTCCACGTGCATAACAGCATTGTGGAAATCAGGATTGAATTCCTGCCCTACAGCCTCAATTGGTTTAACACCAGCCTCCTCAAGTGTAGTAAGCATTTGCTTATATATCATGAGCATTCCATCTGAAAATGGATCTGCTCCTTCCTCAACTGTAGCAAGACCTCTCTCAAAGTTATCTACTACAGGGAGAATCTTTTCTATGATGTTCTTTGCACCCATGTTGAACATCTGCGACTTTTCCTGCTCAGTACGGCGTCTGAAGTTTTCAAACTCAGCCATCTGACGTGTAACTCTATCAGTGAGCTGTTCAATCTGCTCATCCTTTTTGTCTTTTTTCTTGTCCTTTTTCTTGAATGGCTTTTTATCAGCCTTTTCATCGCTGGCTGGCTTATCTGTATTAACTTCCTCAGATGCAGCATCCATTGTCTCTTCTGTCATCTCTTCAGCGTTTTCAACAGCTTCTTTCACTGCTTCCTCTGTAGAGAATTCTTCATTCTTAACTTTATTCTCTGACACTAGCTTATCTCCTTATATTATTTATCTTTGCCTTCTTGCTTTAACAGCTTATCCAGCTGCCCCTTAAGGCTTTTAATATTATCAACAACATTTTCATAGTCCATTCGCTTAGGTCCAACGATACCAATTGTACCTTTGACACCATCGCCAAGTTCGTATGTTGCTGTAACAATCGAGCAATCCTTCATGGTAGAAATTGGTGTCTCATCACCAATGTAAACCTGAATTCCAGTATTATCACCGTCACCACTGCCTTCAGCAAGCAGTTCCATAAGTGATTGTTTTTCTTCAAAGGTATCTAAAAGCTCTGATGCCTTCTTGGAATCTGAAAGCTCTGGATATTTGAAAATATTGGTAGCTCCCGAGGTATAAACCTGTAAATCCTGGTCCTCAGTGATTGTCTCAGCCACTGTATCCAAAACCTGAGCTACAATCGCATCATGCTTTCCAGCCTGATCCTTAAGTCTTGTGATTAACGCCAAGTTAATCTGGTCAACTGTAAGGCCGTTTAAGTTGGTATTTAAAAGCATGTTGAGTTTGAGCATTGTCTCGTTATCAAGTGGCTTATCCACGTTGATTATTTTGTTTTTAACGATGTTGCCATCCATAACAACTACCGACAACACCTGATGCTCGTCAACAGCTGAAAGCTGAACAAACTTTAATCTATTTGAAACAACCGATGGAGCGGAAATCATTGTAGCGTACTGAGTGTTTGTTGCCAGTACCTTAGCTACATTCTTAAGAAGGTTCTCCATCTTTTCGGTCTTTTCAATCATCCATTCCTGCATCTGGGCCACTTCCTGGTCCTTGGCAGCGATAAGATTGTTTACATAAAATCTGTAACCCTTATCAGAAGGAATACGTCCTGCTGAAGTGTGAGGCTGAACAATGTAACCCAAATCCTCCAGGTCAGACATTTCATTACGAATGGTGGCAGAACTTAAATTCAAATCGGTGTATTTAGAAATTGTACGTGAACCAACTGGTTCTCCTGTCTCTAAATAGTTTTTGATAATCGCATTTAAAATCTTAACTTTTCTCTCATCAAGTTCGATGTCTGCCATACATTCACCTCGCTTTCTTTACCACAAGAAGCATTCTTTCGATGCTATTAGCACTCACTCAATTTGAGTGCTAATCATTTTCTGATGTTAATTTACACCTACATAAATGGTTTGTCAACAGACTTTATACTTATTTAAGATTTTTTATAAATTGTTATTTTGTCCCAGCTTTGGTAATATATGAACAGAATTTTTTTGAGGTGAATTAGATTAATGGATCAAAGTAAAATTAGAAATTTTTGTATCGTAGCACACATAGATCACGGCAAGTCTACTCTAGCTGACCGCATCATCCAGATGACAGGCACTTTGACAGACCGTGAGATGCAGGCACAAGTACTTGATAACATGGACCTCGAGAGGGAACGTGGTATCACAATCAAGTCTCAGGCCGTACGTATTATATATAAAGCTGATGATGGACAGGAATATATTTTCAACCTTATAGATACTCCTGGCCATGTGGATTTTAACTACGAGGTTTCCCGCTCTCTCGCTGCATGCGATGGAGCAATCCTTGTTGTAGATGCAGCTCAGGGAATCGAGGCTCAGACTCTTGCAAATGTTTACCTTGCTTTAGACCACGACCTTGATGTTATCCCTGTTATTAATAAGATTGATTTACCTTCTGCAGACCCAGAGCGTGTTATCGAGGAAATTGAGGACGTTATCGGTCTTGAAGCTCAGGACGCTCCACAGATTTCTGCAAAGACAGGTCTTAATATTCATGATGTTTTGGAGGCTATTGTTAATCAGCTTCCTGCGCCAAAGGGCGACCCAAAGGCTCCTCTTCAGGCACTTATCTTTGATTCACTTTACGACCCATATAAGGGTGTTATCGTTTTCTGTAGAGTTAAGGAAGGCACTCTTAAGGTAGGCGACAGCGTCAAGATGATGGCTACAGGTGCCCAGTTTGATGTTGTGGAAGTTGGATATTTTGGTGCCGGTCAGTTCATCCCCTGCGATGAGCTTCCAGCAGGAATGGTTGGCTACATGACAGCTTCCATCAAAAATGTTCGCGATACTCGCGTCGGTGATACTATCACTCATACTAATGCTCCAGCAGCAGAGCCTCTTCCTGGTTATAAGAAGGTCAACCCAATGGTTTACTGCGGTATGTACCCTGCTGACGGCGCCAAGTATCCTGATTTGCGTGATGCCCTTGAAAAGCTTCAGCTTAATGATGCAGCTTTACAATTTGAGCCAGAGACATCCGTTGCCCTTGGCTTTGGATTTAGATGTGGTTTCCTTGGCCTTTTACACTTAGAGATTATTCAGGAGCGTTTAGAGCGTGAGTACAACCTTGATTTGGTTACTACTGCTCCAGGTGTTGTCTATAGAGTCCACAAAACAGATGGCACTATGATTGAACTTACCAATCCTAGCAACCTTCCTGACCCAAGTGAGATTGATTACATGGAAGAACCAATGGTAGAAGCAGAAATAATGGTTACCAGCGAATACATAGGTGCAATCATGGACCTTTGTCAGGAGCGCCGCGGTCAGTACATCAGCATGGAATACATTGAGGAGACTCGTGCTCTTATCAAGTACACCCTCCCTCTTAACGAAATCATCTACGATTTCTTTGATGCTTTGAAGAGCCGCTCTAGAGGTTATGCTTCCTTCGATTATGAAATGAAGGGATACATGAAATCAGAGCTTGTTAAGCTTGATATACTTATTAATAAAGAAGAAGTTGACGCTCTTTCATTCATCGTATTTTCTGGTACTGCATACGAGCGTGGCCGCAAGATGTGTGAAAAGCTCAAAGAAGAAATCCCACGTCACCTTTTCGAAATACCTATTCAGGCTGCTGTCGGCTCTAAGGTTATTGCCCGCGAGACTGTTAAGGCTATGAGAAAAGACGTACTTGCTAAATGCTACGGTGGTGATATTACACGTAAGAAGAAGCTTCTTGAGAAACAGAAGGAAGGTAAGAAACGAATGCGCCAGATTGGAAATGTAGAGATTCCACAGGCAGCATTCATGAGCGTACTTAAATTAGACGAGGATTAAAATGACTCCTATCGAAATCTATATTCATATACCTTTTTGTGTTAAAAAATGTTTATATTGCGACTTCCTTTCAGGAGTCTTCGATGAAAAAATGCAGCGACGTTATGTCGCTGCTTTGTGCACTGAAATAAAATATATGGCGCCTCGCTTTCAACAATCAGAGGTTGTTACAATATATGTAGGCGGAGGCACCCCTTCATGGCTATCTGAGGATTTGATGGACGAAATCATCACAACAGTCAAGCAGAGCTTCCACGTCAATCCTTTGGCAGAAATTTCTGTTGAGTGCAATCCTGGCACTCTCTCATCTGAAAAGCTCAACCTCTATCGCTCAATCGGCATCAACAGATTAAGCATCGGTCTACAGTCTGCCAATGATGACGAGCTAAAGGAGCTTGGACGCATCCACGATTACAACCGCTTCCTTCATACCTTTGATTTGGTTCGCAAGGCAGGTTTTGACAATGTGAATGTAGATGTGATGACAGGTCTTCCTCATCAAACTATCGAAAAGCTGGAGAAGACCTTAAACGCTGTCACCATGCTTCGCCCTGAGCATATATCTGCATATTCTCTCATTATAGAAAAGGGAACCCCTTTTTACGAAAAATACAAATTCGATGCAGTAAAGCAGCAGGCCGGTATGCCTACCGAAGACTTACCTACAGACGAGGAGTCCTACAAGCTCTACAAATTTACCATGGATTACTTGGCCAAAAAGGGTTACCAGCGTTATGAAATATCCAACTATGCCCGAAACGGCAAGGTCTGCCGCCATAACTTAGGCTACTGGGATAGAGTTCCATATCTTGGCTTGGGTCTTGGTGCCGCTTCTTTGATTGATAATGTTCGCACAAGCAACATTCGCGATATATATAAGTACGTAGAGACCTCTGAGGCCATCTCAGCAGGAAAGGCTGTTGAATCTGAATTCAGCTCTCCGTATGCCCAGACGCAGGAAATTCTTTCTAAAAAGGATGCCATGGAAGAATTCATGTTTCTTGGCCTTCGCAAAATTGATGGAGTGGCACGTTCAGATTTCCAAAAAATGTTTGGAATAGACATAGAAGCCATCTACGGCCCTATCCTTACCGCGCTTAGGAATGAAGGCTTCATGGACGCCAAAGAGGGACGTTTATTCCTTACTGACATCGGAATAGATGTCAGCAACCAGGTATTGGCTAAGTTTCTATTGGATGAATAAATGTAGGCCGGTGGTTGCGTATGATAAAGATAAGAAAAATCTTAGAAAGTATTGACAAAGTAAAGTTTTTTCTCTATTATATTCGAGTATGCGTTGAACTGTCCGTGTCCGGCTACAACGTATTTTGATTTGAACAATATATTATTTAACAAATTGGAGGTGTAGCAACACATGGCAAATATCAAGTCTGCAAAGAAGCGCGTTCTTGTAACAGCTGTTAAGACTGAGCGCAATAAGGCAATTAGATCAGAGGTTAAGACATACGTTAAGCGTGTTGAGGCTGCTGTAGAAGCTAAGGATAAGGCACTTGCTGAGTCAGAGCTTAAGGCTGCTATCAAGGTTATCGAGACTGCTGGCTCTAAGGGTGTTTATCATGACAACACTGTTAGCCGCAAGGTATCTCGCCTTACAAAGCTTGTAAACACATTAGCTTAATTAATTATAACAATACAAAGCTCCAAGGTCCCGTCAACCTTGGAGCTTTTTATATTGTATTTTGTTTGTTGTTTCACAAATAGGATTCTTCATTTCATTGTTATTCATTATATTAATTTTCCTATAAGAATTATTAGGTTCAATATATGTACCAACCATTGTGGCTCTCGTTAATAACTCTGCATATAAACGTTGCTGTTTATCTGCACGCAAAAGTTCTGGTGCTGTTCTGTTTGTATTCTTAAATTTGTTTTCATTATTTTCTTTCAATTTAATTATTTCTTTAATTCCTTTATGCAATCGCTTATATTTTTTATTTTTATGAGAATTTCCGTTTGATTTAAAAACAGGTCCGCCCCCATATACTATTGAATCTTTTTCGGATTCTTTAGTCGCCAATTTTTTACTTACTATTTGAGGATTATTTACTTTTTTATTATTTACTTCTTTATTTTTTACTTCTTTATCATTTTCCTCTTTAATATTATTTTCTATATTATTTTTTTCTTTATCATTTACTTTTTTATATGCTCTTTTTTTTCTATTCTTTCGCTTTTGTCTCACATTTCGTATTGATTCTGCCTCTGCTTCATATCCTGTTTCCATAATAACTTCCTCCTTCTAGTAATAAATTTGTTGCACAATAGTTCTACTTTACATGAAATAGAATAAATAAAATGATTAGTCTCTACTATCTAGGTTGTGAATTCTCTCCACTTCCTCCAATCCTTCCTGTAGAGTTATTTCTTCATTATCTAATCTGTAGGTCAAGTCGCTATACTGCCCGATTTTTTCATCTGCAATTTCTATGGAATCCTCTAACCCTTTAATCTTCTTCTTAATAGAATTAATATTTTTATTAAGAGCCTTTATATGCTTTTCAATATAATTCTTAAACTCTTTATTCCCATTTTCCTTATGAGAATCCACTTTATTGTTATAGTTATCTAGTAGTCGCTGTTCTGCCTTAAGAGTCTTCTGATGACCAGTTAATTCCATCTTGATATTGTGGATCAAATGCTTAGCCTTGTTTCGTTTTTGGTGTGCCTCAACTTCTCTATCATTAATTAATGTATCAAGTTCCTTCTTATCCATTAATGGCATTCCAGCCCTCCTTCCAAATCAAAACAATTACCTCTATATTTATAATTCAAAAAAATTTTCATTTTTTTTCCATGTTTTTAAAAAATCTCCTAATAACACAAAAAAGACCTGACACTAAGCCAGATCTTTCTTTATAAAATAATTCTATTTTTCTTTCATAATAGCCTCTAAGGCATCAACAGCATCTTCCTTCCAGAACTGTGTTGAATTATTGCGCTGATAGCCTTTATATGCCTTTTTACCGCTGATACTTTCAAGCTGCTTCATCGCAATAAACTTCTGCAAATATTCTGCATGACGCTCAGCTAAGATGCATCCATATACAACAGTTCCATCCTCTTCAACACGCTGTCTTTGGATCTTGCCATAAAATTTTCCAACAACGAATGTCTTTTCCTTGTCGTCATCAATATCAATAAGATTAAGCACAAATGGCTTTGATGGGTCTACTTCTCTAGATGATAGATTAACAAAACTGAGCCCACAGTACGACATCTCTCTCACAAGGACCGCTATTCGCTTGTCATCCTGCTCTATTTCCATGCGGGTATCCATGTTGACTCTAACTCCGCGGCGTCTATTAAATTTAATTCCCTCAGGAAGTAATGCAATAACCAAATGAATCATCTTACCCGATGATAAATTGTACTTGATAAGATTTATGTGTTCCCACTTGTAAACACCCTCTGGGTTGATTGCAATAAACTCTAACGCTGAAGAATGGCCTGCAAATGATATAGGTTTCTCCTGGCCATTCACCTCATGAACTATAAGCTCAATTGGTAATGTGGCGTCTCCATAATTTGCTTCAATTTCCGCCTTGTCCTGCTCTGTAATCTCGGCGTAAGTAACTTCAAATTCTAATTTTTTCTTTTTCCCAATAGCATTGATAGAAATATGATCTTCGGGTCTCACCTTGCTAATGTGAAGTTTTTTGTCTGTTGGTAGTTTCTTTCTTTCCCTCTTCATCTCTAATTTCCTGCATATTTCATTATTATTAGCTCAACAGATAGATTCTCATCAAGCTTTCCAGTCTTAACCTGCTCCTCAAAGTCAGCCGCATCACACAAAAGTTGTGATATCTCTTTAGAAGTAAAATTCTTGGTAAGCTGCATTGTTCGCTTAACTGCAAAATCTGGTGAACCAACCTTTTTGGCAATGCTGCCTACGCTCTCACCAAATCCAGCAAGCTCTTTAATAGCCTTCATCTGTCTAAACTGTCGAACTATCATGTACAAGATACGCATTGGTGGCTCCTTAGCGGAAAGCATATCCTGATACAAATCCAAAGTCTTGCGCAAATCCTTAGCAGAAATTGCATTAATCATATCAAAAATCTTGGTCTCTACCCTGGCAATACAGATTGCATTCACATCTTCCAATGTAATCTGGCTTCTATCACCAACATAGGTAACCAACTTATCTAATTCGCGTGCCATGTTATCCATGCTATCGTGGGTCATAATAAGAAACTGACTCCAAGCCTCTCTCTTCATCTGCTTGCCAGCTTCCTTAAGCATGCCGCCAACCCATTTTGCCAAATCACTCTCGTTTGGCATGTTGATTTCGATGTCTCTACCTGCAGCCTTAGCTGCCTTATAAAGCTTTCCACGCTTATCCGCAGAAGGCTCAACAAAGATAAATATCGTAAAATCTGGAATAGACGAAAGATACTCGCCAAGCTCCTCTGGCATCTTCTTGCCAAAGCCACTATTTTCAATGAGGATAACTCTATGTTCCGCAAAAAATGGCATAGTCTCGGCCTGGTCAATCACCTGATTGACATTGATGCCTGCGTCCTCATACTTGGAGAAATTCATCTCATCACCTTCATTTACAAGAGCCTTTAACAGCTTATTCTTGTACTGAAGCTTGAGATAATCCTCCTGACCATAAAGAAGATAAATGTTCTGAAATTGTCCGCTAGCTATATCTTCGTCAACTCTTCTCATAGATAAAAGTATACCCTATAACGCCCTGCCTTGAAAAGAAAAAAATGGAGCGAGTATTTATAAAATATACACCGCTCCAATACTTATTCAAATGGGATTATTTACGACCCTTTGTCTTGATTTCGTCCACGATAAGCTCTACAAACTCGTCAAACTTAACTGTTGTAGTGCCCTGCTCGCCATGAAGTCTGTATGATACAGTACCATCAGCCTCCTCGTTCTTGCCAAGTACTGCAAGATAAGGAACCTTCTGAATCTGTGCCTCACGCATCTTGTAGCCAAGCTTCTCAGAACGTGTATCAAACTCAACACGTACATCAGCATCATTAAGTGCATCTACTAGCTTCTGCGCATATGCATTAAGCTCCTCATCATCGTTCTTAACTGGAAGAACCTTTACCTGTGTAGGAGCAAGCCATGTAGGCAGGTTACCCTTTGTCTCCTCAAGGATGTAAGCCATAAATCTATCGAGAGAACCAAGGATAGCTCTGTGGATTACTACAGGTGTCTGCTTGTTGCTGTCTGCATCTGTATAAGTAAGGTCAAACTTAGCTGGCAAGCAGAAATCAAGCTGACATGTAGAAAGTGTAATCTCGTTACCAATAGCTGGCTTAACATTAACATCAAGCTTTGGTCCGTAGAATGCAGCTTCGCCAATTTCCTCTGTGAAATCGATACCGATTTCTGTAAGAGTCTCACGAAGAGCCTGCTCAGCTGTGTTCCACATCTCATCATCCTGATGATACTTCTTAGTGTCTGCTGGGTCACGGAGTGAAAGCACACATCTATACTCTGTGATACCGAAATCCTCGTATGTGCTAAAGATAAGGTCGCATACGCTCTTAACCTCGTCCTTAATCTGCTCCATTGTACAGAAGATATGTGAATCATTCTGACAGAAGTGTCGTCCTCTCTCGATACCCTTAAGAGTTCCTGATGACTCGAAACGGAAATCATGAGCGATTTCGGCGATACGAATTGGAAGCTCCTTGTATGAGTGTGGACGGTTTGCAAATATTCTCATGTGATGTGGGCAGTTCATTGGACGAAGAACGAAGTTCTCTCCTTCAACCTCCATAGCTGGGAACATGTTCTCCTTGTAGTGATCCCAGTGACCAGATGTCTGGTAAAGCTGAACTGTACCAACACAAGGTGTCATAACGTGAAGGTACCCAAGCTTACGCTCCTTGTTACGGATATATGTCTCAAGCTCAGTCCAGATTGTATAACCATTTGGAAGATACATTGGAAGTCCACGGCCAATCAAATCATCAGCCATGAAAAGCTGCATATCCTTACCAATCTTTCTATGGTCGCGCTCCTTTGCCTCCTCTAAAAGTGCAAGGTGCTCGTCAAGTTGCTCCTGAGTTGGGAAGCATACACCGTATACACGGTTAAGAACCTGATTCTCAGAATCGCCCTTCCAGTATGCACCAGAGTGCTTAATAAGCTTGAAGTAACGGCAAAGCTTTACATTATCTACGTGAGGTCCACGACAAAGGTCTGTAAAATCACCCTGGTCATAGCAAGAAATTGTCTGCTCAGACTCATCCATATTGCTGATAAGATCAATCTTGTATGGATCGTCCTTGAACATCTCAAGAGCCTCTGCCTTTGAAATCTCTCTTCTATAAATCTTAGCACCAGTCTTTGCTACCTTCTTCATTTCCTTTTCGATAGCAGCAACATCCTCATCAGTAAGCATAACATCGCCAAGGTCCATATCATAATAGAAACCTTCCTCTACTACTGGACCAACCCAAAACTTTGCATTTGGATAAAGATGCTTAACAGCTTGTGCCATCATGTGGGCACATGAGTGATTGAGAGTGTTTAATGACTCGTCTTCTTTGAAATTTACCATGATTTTCTCCTTTTAAATAAAATGACTGTAACTTTTACTAAGGGTGTAAAAATAAAAAACCCTTAGAACTGACAATTATGCCAATCCTAAGGGTGCAAAAATCTAAAACAAAATTTACACGGTTCCACCTTAGTGTTTCACTCATTTAGTCTTTCACGGAACTACCCGGAGACGCTTCGCAAAAAAATGCTTCTACGTTCAGCTCGAGAATGGTGTTCATATAAGCTTCCACTAGACGCTTCCAGCCTAGGCGTCCTCTCTCTTAGCTTCCGCAAATACTACTGTTTCTGTCATCGCTTTTCTGTCATATCCTACCATAATTTTGCGGCTTAGACAAGAGTGACTATAAATTAATAGTTAATTTTCCTAGTCGTTTTCATAATTTTAAGCAGTCTATAAATAATTATTTTTAGTGCAGCAAATAGACCTCCAGCATTCCAAAGAATTCTCGCACTATGTAATGAATCCCCACTGGCATCATAGTATCAGCTGGGACAGGCTCCACATGCTTGTATCCCATATTCTTGGCAATTGTTGTGGCTCTAAGCTCATGGAATCCATTTGTAATAATTCCAACTGACGCATTCTCATCGCCAATAATGTTATAGCTAAACTTAAGGTTCTCCACAGTATCTGTAGAGTTTTCTTCAAGTATAATCCTATCCGGACTAACGCCCATTCTTACAATGAGATAATCCCCAATGCACTTTGCCTCACTAATTGGCTCGTCTTTACCTTTGCCTCCAGAGGCAATCACCATAGTGTCAGGATTGTTCTCCAAATATTCAGCAGCACGTTCAATCCTTGCTCTTAGAGTCTTAGAAGGCTCTCCATTTCGCATACCAGCCCCTAGCACCACAACATAATCAAGCCCATCTTTAGGCGTGGCCTTCATGGCGCCTATAACTTTAGCTTCAATGGCAATAAATACCGTAAGCCCCGCTAAAAACAATACTCTATAGGTCCACTTCAACCACTTTGGAATGGCAAAAAGTGGCTTACCTTCTAGCTTTGCATAAAGCATAAGAACTCTAATTAATGAAAATCCCCCAAGGATAACCCATATAAATCCAAATGAAAGTCTAGGTCCTCCTACATATATCAAGCACGTTGGCAAGTAAAGTCCGCACCAAATAAAAATAATCAAATAAATGTAAAGAAGAAGCCTGTCAAAAGAAAATTTACCCCAACCAAAATATCTGTTGGTCCTGCTCTTATATTCTAAATATGCCTTACCATATATTTTCTCTAAATCCTTTTCCTCTTTGAGAATCTGCAGATGAAGAATAATTATGGCAAATATTGTTACCACCAACAAAACTGGATTGAAAAACATTATAAGAATTCCGATGTACTCTAAATCAAATGCGAAAATCTCTGGATTTCTAGAGAATTTGTAAATACCTGTTGTCACAAGGTGTCTGTTTCCTTCATTCTTCCAACTATAACGCATGGTCAGCAATGCAAGGATATATATACCATCTCCAATAACTCCCATGTAAAAGCCAACAAGCTTTATAAGAAGAGGCAAATAGGAAAATCCAATATACATGGAAATCGCCTGAACAACCACAATAAAGGATGCCGCAATGATAGCATCCTTTTTCTGTAAAAATAAATTTACACAGTATATACAATAAAAGATTGCGATTACTCCAAGAGCCGCAAGTTTGTATACCATCAATTCTCTGTCACTCCATTATAGCTTCAATAAAGTTATCAGACTCATCATATACAAGTTTAAGTGTAAAGAAATCTTCCCTTGCGTTTAGCAAATCTAAAAATACGATATCGCCCTCCCACAAGTTAAGTTCCTTTACCTTGTCAATATCGACCCACTCTAAATCACCTTCACTACACTCATCAAGAATCTGGCCATCAAAATCATCGCTAGTATAAAGATATGTGTGCTCAGTTTCTTTGCCTAAAATAAAAGTGATATGCCCTCTACACCTAGCGCTGTTTAATGTAAATCCAGTCTCTTCCTTCACTTCTCGCTTGATGCATTCCAAAGGGGACTCCCCCTCTTCCAAATGTCCACCAACTCCAATATATTTGCCAGAATTGATGTCATTAACCTTTTTGGTGCGGTGAAGCATCAAATACTTGTTGCCCTTAATCAAATAGCAAAGAGTTGTAAGTCGCATCATAGTTCCTTTCGGCTAATAAAAATATTTTAAATAATCTCCTTTAAGCAATTCCCCTACCAGAGATCATCACCATCATCTGGGATAGCGGTGGCAGTCCATTTACCATCCTTGCAATACAAAATACCATTATATACCTTTCCATAGTTCTTTCCAGAACCGACACCCCGAACACGAATTACATTTTGTTCTATGCCATCGATTTCCTTTTCAATTATCTTAGAATGCAACGTGTAATCCTCTAGTTCTGGAATGTTTGTATCAGGAGATATATCAATCACATCTCTGCCATCATACTTAAACACTTGCGTAAAGTTGTACTCTCCACCAGTATTAGAAAAATAGTATTGTATAACATATTCATCCTCATTATCATTATCAATATCAAGGAGTTCTATGCTTTTTATACAACCCAAATGCATTATAGCCGTTTCAAATTCCTGCACTGAATCGTCAACGAATTCAAAACTTATTTTTGCAGCTTCATGCTCTGGCTTAGTAAATGTAACCTTTGTTATAGCTTTGCCCAACTGTCTGGAGAAAAGTTTTTCATCTACCACTTCCACAGACTCATCATCTTCCAAGGATTCATCTGCGCTATCAGAAACCGAATCTTTATTTTGCGATTCCTCCTCAACTGAAGCATCGTTTTGTTCTTCTGCTTCAACTGAAGCTTCATTTCCGCTGTTTGTATTTGCTGCATTTCCTGCATCACTTCCCTTGCCACAAGCAAGTAAAGTCATTGCCAAAGAAATACATATTACAATTATTTTATTTTTCATTATTTTCCCTTCTTTTGTGCTACGACTAATTTACTAGTTAAAATATTTTAAAAGGTCCTTGCATCGGTCCAATGTGAGCTTAGCAAGGGTCTCGTTGTAGTCCATACCATCCTTTGAATAAGCCTTAAGCTTATCATCTCTATCCTTGAGCCAACTACGCTGCTCCTCTAAAGCCTTATTAAATGTATCCTCATCAGTATTATACTTAACTAAAATCCAGATGCTATTAAGCATATTATCCATAGCTTTGGCTTTAGTAGCAGATAATTCATTCTTCTCTTGTTGTGAAGTTGCAGAATTAATCTGCATATCAATATAGTTACAAGAATCTGATGCATTATTATAATCAAATTCTGCCTCTTCCTTAGGATCCATTCTATCAGAAGCAGCGATACCCTGATTTTCGTTTACATTAACAAGGATAGGATACTCCAACTTGTCTATCTTATCATCACCATAATTAAGCCCAGCCCAAGTGAGGATTTCTTCTGAAATTTCGCTAGTTGGCTTGCCTGGCAAATAAATGTCAATTTCATCTGCGTTATTCAATGCATATGGACTAGAAAAGACATTCAAAACACCGTCTTCAATATAATCTTCTTTCACACCAACTGCTTGAATATCTGCAAGTTTCATCTTGCAGGTATATTCGTCAACTCTTTGAATGTCTACAAAATGTCCCTCGTATTGACAGAAATAACAAGTTCCATTTGGATGATCATCGCCAGCATCCCCCATGTCAGAATCATGAAACTCGCCATGGAAAAATCCATCTTTTTCAATGTCAAAACCATCGGCCCAGGCACCAGCACCACTAGAGAAACAATATGTATACTTAGCTAAATCTGCAAATGAAAGTCCTGCATCACCGGAAGGTTGCTCCTGTGGCACTGTATCATCTACCAAAGCATCACCTGCTTCTTGTGTCTGCTGAACATCCGTATTTGTGGTTTCTGTTGCTGCATTGCTGTTATCACTTACATCTGTTTTCTTGGAAGCAATAAAATAAACTGATGCTCCCACTATAAAGCAAAGCGCAACAACAATTAGCACTAAATTAATAGTTCTCTTCTTTTGTCTTCTACTACTCATAACAATTAATTCTCCTTTTATATAAACTGACATAAAATAATTTCCATCCCCTAAATTTTACCACAAATCCGCCTTTTCATGTAGTACACTGCAAGAAAATGTTACTATTCACAGTCTATATATTTTGAGGTGGCATCTCCTTCTACATAGGGATAGGTGAATTTGAACAGAATGATAGATTCTCTTGTTGCAGCAAATGTAGCTTTAAGTGGGTGTCCTTTCATTGATTTTGCACTTTGTAGCTACTGTATGTATGGCTCAGACACTTGAAGGTTACATTAATTCGCCTATAAATTATATGAACCCTAGTTGCCTTCATGTTACATTCATCAAGTGTAATTAAGAAAATGAGTTTTGTAGATATGGGCACCAATCAAGATTCACATCCGTGTTCAACTTTCCTTGACCTCGCCGTCCATGGCTCGGTCTGCCCATATCTTTCAAAACTCATTTTCTATTCCACTAGACTCATTTCACAAATCAGGTAACTAGGGTTCATATAACTTTATAGGGGAGTCTTACTTTAAATAGAGTGTGTCTGAGCAATACATACTGTAGCGATAGAAGTGCAAATAATTGAAAGAACACCCACAATAAAGAAAGCTACATGCAGCAACTATAGAGAATCATTATTCTGTGATTGAACCTATCCCTATGTAGAAGGAGATGCCATTTAAGAAAAATAAGACTGTGAATATTAACAAAGTTTTCAGTAGCTCCAGATGAATCCTTCGATATGGTCGGGAGTTACTTGGATTCGACCACAATCCATAGTGTAGAAAATCTTTATATTGGCATCTTCAATTCTTGTCACTGCCTCAGGGCTTGGATGCCCATACATATTTTTCTTGGCACAACTAATCACTGCATTTTCAGGTGATAAGGCAGCTAAAAATCCGCTGTCTGAGCTAAACCTACTGCCATGATGATTCACCTTCAACAGATCAACTTTGCCAACTAACTTTGATTCCACTATAGCTGCTTCTTGCTCCATAGATAAATCACCTCCAAAAAAGGCTTTGTAATCTACTTTTTTATCAAGATTTGAGTCGTACTCCATAACCAAGGCAAGACAATAATCATTTACATCTACCTCACAATCTTGACTATCACCTGCCCCTTTCATTGGATAAACGCATCTAAACCTTAAGTGTTTACTTCCAATTCTATCATTTAAATTCATGTATAAAATATTGGTCCCCTGCTCTTTGGCTAGCTCTTTAATCTTAGCAAGATTATCATCCTCTGGAATATACTTCGTAAATACGATATTTTTAATGTTATATCCATCCTCCAAAAGCTCCACCATACCAGAAATATGATCATTATCCGTGTGCGAAATAAACCAATAATCAATGGCGTTAGCACCCTTATATTTCAAAAATGGAAGTATTGTATACACACCAACGTCTTGGTTAGAGCTGCTTCCACCATCAATAAAAAACCTCACACCATCTCCAGAGTTAATATATATTCCATCTCCTTGACCTACATCAAGAAAATCAATCTCAAACTCCCCTTTCCTTGGCATTATAAAAATAGCAACACATAAAATTACTGAAATACCAAGTAAAATTCCCTTACGCCTTATTGACTTGCCGCCACATTCCTTGCCCTCAAAAGCACTAGACAAATTCTTTAAGAAATACAACACCACAAGCAAAACTAAATAATAAACTACTATTGCAAAAACACTCCTGTGTCCAACGATAGTTGCATCCCCTGGCAATTTACTAACCAAGCTAGAAAGCCACTCATAAAAATAAATAATATAATGGCATGCTAATAATAAATATTCCGCTAATACAGGAAAGATTAGCCCTACTATTCCAGCAATCAACCCTAGTCCAAGAAGCAGTGGCATCAGCGGAAGTATAATCATGTTAAGCAAAATAGAATAAATAGGAATCTGGTTGAAAAACATAGTTGTAACCGGAACCATACCTACAAATATCCCTGCTGAAAATACTAATCCAGAAATTGCTTTTTCCAAAAACTTATTTTCATTGCCATAAATCCTTTTATAGCGATCAGCCATTGGCAGTGCAATAAACCAAATCACTAGCACCGCTCCAAAGGAAAAGATAAAGCTTGAATTAGTAATATACAAAGGATTAGGCACCAATAATGCTAAGGCCATTATAGCCATGGCCGTTAACATGTCATAGCATTCTCCCAACATTTGAGCCACAAGAAACAATATAAACATCCCTATTGCTCTAATAGAAGATACGCTACCACCAGTTATAATGCCGTAAATTATGGCAAGCGCCCCTGAAAGGATTCCACTAGTAACATACCCTAGCCGCCTTCTTCTAAAAAATCTATATACAAACATGCAAATAACTGATACATGAAGTCCAGATACTGCCAGAACATGAGCTACTCCTACTCTTTGAAACAACTCCTTTAGCTCATTTTCTAGTCCACCTCGTTCACCCATAACTACACTAGATAAAAAGCCAGCTTCTTCACCCGTTAAATACTGTTCATATATTGCTATAATTTCAGTCCTGACAGCTTGCAAGAATTCGCAAACACCAATGTCACTCTTCTTACATGCTTTAATCTCCGCATTTTCCAACTCAAAAAATAAACCTTTAGAAAAATAATATTTTTCCATATCAAAAGCCCCATCATTTCTTGCTTTCGAAAAATGCTTAACCAAACCTGAAATATTTAATTTGCTATTAATTGGGATAGAATTTGAATCTGTTTTAAAAATAAAAGATGTTTTATGAAGCTTACCGGTATTCGTATATACGGTAGCATCATCTACAGAATAAAGATAATAATCACTCTTGATTTCCTTTTGAATGACTGTACCAAAAGCTGTAACCTTTTGCCCTGTTTCAAGAAAACTTTGGGCCGCCTCAGCTTTATTATAGACCCCCAGGAAATCCCAGGGGCCATAAGCACTTAAGGCAATTAAAATCACACACATCAAGGAAATCTTAAATAGCTTTCTTCCTTGAAGCATAAGTCCTCCTTAAATATTTAATTAATCTTCCTCGTATTCGAAATCCGAATCATCTTCGATTTGATATAAACCATGCTCATCCAAATTGTTGTATGAATCATCGATTATATCCTCATTTCTATCGAGAGGTGCCGACAAATCAGCATCAACATTTAAAAATGTTGGTGTCTCAGAATTTACAAAAATCTGAACCTGTTTAATGCTTGTGTCATTATCGATTAGTGAATTGACTATAGAATAAATCAATACATTTTCAAAACCACTAGGACATGACTCAATTGTCTCATTGAAGTAAACGTTGCATACACCATTTTCCAATGGACTAATATTTAATAATTCTGTTCCCTCTGGAAGTGGCGACGACAAATCCTTAGAGTCTGTAGGCCCCTTTTTAAGCTCGTTGATAACAACATTGGCAAGCTTAAGTGTACGTGAGTAATAAACCTTGCGATGCTCTGCCACTAAAGAAACTCCATCGGAGCTTACAAAATACAAGGTCAACTCCTTAGGTATTAATGACTCTGTCTCCTCACCAAAATCAAAGATAAAAGAGTCAGCCGTCATAGCACCTAAAGTCTCGCCTGAAGAATCCACTATAGGTGCTCCATCTAGGAAAAATGAAACCGAATTAACACCCTTTATCTGAGTTAATGTCTTAACTATTGCCGAACGAACCAAAATTTCAGTATAGGAATCTAAGGAATCATAGTCTCCCGAGAAAAACAGGGAAACATTGCCACCTTCAACCTTGTAATCATCGATTTGTACGTTTGTAGGAATGGTGGCTATGTATTCAGTAGAATCCGTATCCTTCTGAAGCAGCTCTAAAGCTTCCTCTATCTTGCCTTTTACGTTAGGCTTTTCAAATGTGCAATCCACAGCTACTATGCCAGTTTTGTCAGTGTTTCGATAATAAACCTTAGCGTTACTCTGGCTTTTAGTCTTACCACAACTTAGAAAAGAGCAGGCCATGGTGCAAATAAGAATTAATGAAATTGCCTTCTTAACAACCATTAGTGAGCCTCCTTTTCTATGTAGCTAAGTGGTATTCTTACATCAAATGTTGAACCCTCGCCAAGCTTAGAGCGGACTTTGATTTCACCATTGTGCATAGCAATAGCACTCTTTGTGATAGCCAATCCTAAGCCTGTACCACCAATCTCTCTAGAGTGAGATTTATCAGCCCTATAAAATCTTTCAAAAATATGATCTACAGAATCCTCTGGTATACCAAGACCATTATCCTCTACCTTGATGTAGAAGAATTGATGATCTGAGTTCAATGAAATATGTACCCAACCATTTTCATTGTTATACTTGATGGCATTTTCCACAAGATTTGTAATAACAAGCGTAAACTTAACCTCGTCAACCTCAGCAACAACAGGTCTAAATGATTCAAAAACAACCTCGATGTTGGCCTTGTCGGCAATTGGTTTTAATCTCTTTAAAATATGCTCAATCAACTCATTGATATTGACCGCTGATACATTGAGTTGCGAGTCACTCTTGTCCATTCGAACCAAATTGAGCAAGTCGTTGATAATTTTGGTCTCTCTATCGATTTCCTCACCAATGTCCACCATGAATTCCTTGTACATTTCTATTGGAACATCCTCTGTACCATTCAAGGAATCTGCTAGTACCTTCATAGAGGTAAGTGGTGTCTTTAGCTCGTGTGACACGTTGGAAACGAATTCCTGTCTAGACTCGTCTATCAGCTGCATCTTACTAAATATCTCATTAAACTTTTCAGAAATGTTCTCAAGCTCTATATAAGAAAGCTCCTCTGGAAGCTCCCTTGTGTGCTCACGAATGATTGAATCCAAATTGTTGTTCATCTTGCGCATTGGCCTTGTAAAATGAACCGAAGCATATACTGCAAGAATAAATGCCAACGAGAAAACAATTATACTTGAAATCAACATATATGAAAGAAACTGCTCGATGTTCTGAGAAATATAGTGCATATTCTTGGTAATGATAAATACGCCAACTGTATCACCGTCAGAATTGGTAAGAGGAGCAGGGACAATCAAATACTGATTTGCTTCATCAAAATAAGGTTCAGGTTCGCCCTTAATGGTTTTGATGACATTCTCCCAAACAATTGTCTTTCCAATGTCTACGTTGTATGAATCTCTAATTATTTCTAAAGTGGATGCATCAATGATTAGAATACGACCTTCGTAGCTATCTCCAACAGCCTGAATCTGTTTATCAAGGACTGGATTGTCCACATCTTTAAGATAATAGCCACTAGTTACAATTTGATTTGCATATTTTTGAGCTTGGCTCATTAGATTGACGCTGTCATTATTTATTGAAACAACTCTATAAACACGCAAAGAAATAGGCACACAAACCAAAAATGGAATGATGCCTATTGCTATAATAATCGCTGCTATTTTAAATCTAAGACTACGAAAAAACGACATGCGCAAACTCCTGATTTATTGATAGTAATAGCCTACTCCCCATTTAGTGCGAACGTAAATAGGCTCCTTTGGATTTGGCTCAATCTTCTCTCTAAGGCGTCGAACATGTACGTCAACAGTTCTCTCATCTCCAGGATATGAAGCACCCCAAATTGTGTGCAACAAATCTTCTCTAGAAAATACCTTCTTAGGATTGGTAACAAGTAAAAGAAGCATGTCAAACTCTTTTGAAGTAAGGTTGAACTCAACTCCTTTGATTGTAAGTCTGCGATTGTTTTTATCAAGTACCAAGTCGCCATCCTCAATAACAGAATCCTCGCTCTTGTGGTCACCACCAACCGGCTGACCTAAGGCTGCTCTTCTCATGATAGCTTTGATACGAGCCTTTACCTCCAGAATATTAAATGGCTTGGTTATATAGTCATCAGCACCATATTCAAGTCCGAGAATCTTGTCCATATCGTCACCCTTTGCTGTAAGCATAACGATTGGAACAGTAGAAAACTCGCGAATGCTCTGACATACCTCAAAACCATCAAGCTTTGGCAACATAACATCCAAAAGAATCATGTCGTACTGATTCGCTGTCGCCAAATCAAGTGCCTCCTGCCCATCATAAGCACAATCGACTTCCATGCCATCCTGCTCAAGTGAAAATCTTATTCCCTTAACAATAAGCTTTTCGTCGTCCACAACTAACACTTTTTTTGCCATACTCATCCTCAATCTTTTCTTATAATTTTGGTTCTTATAATAAATTTAAATTTTTATAAGTGATTTAATTTGATTGAAAATACCGTCACCAATTCCGGATACATTTTTGATATCCTCAATGGATGAAAAACTTCCCTTTGAATCTCTATATGAAACTATTTGACTGGCTTTACTCTCTCCGATGCCAGGCAAGGTTTTAAATTCCTCTATTGATGCAGTATTAATGTTGATTAGTCCGTCGTTGGCTTCCGCCTCGGCTTCTGAATCAAGTCTCCCTTTATTTTCTTCGACAGTGTAAATATAAATCTTTTGGCCATCCTCAAGAAGAGATGCCTGATTTAAATCACTATCGTCCGCCGATTCTAGCAAACCTCCAGCAGCCTCAATTGCCGCAAAGACCCTAGATCCCTGTGGAAGCTTATAAACATCTGGATGCTGTACCGCTCCAGCAACCTGAACAAAAATTTCGCTTTTGCTCTCCAAATCCTCCTGCTGAACTAATTCATCCTTAGTCTCAGTTTGCTCTTCCACTTGGTCAGTAGATTCGAAATATGAAGTCTTCGTACAGCCCGTAAATACAAAAAGGCTACAAAGTACAAGACATAAAAATTGCTTCATGAAATCTCCAAATTGGTACTGTGGAGATTCTAGTATCATCCCGTACATTGTAGCGAATATTTGAAATTATTACAAGAGTTTTACGAAAATTATTCTATAACAAAACTATCAAAAACTCTCTCAATTTTCTCTTTAAACACGTCAATATCCTGCTCTTTAATAACAAGAGGAGGCAAAAGTCTAAGTACATCCTTGCCAGCTGATAAAACTACCAAATGCTCATCAAGTAATGCCTTTGTAACAACATCCTTAACTGGTATTGTAAGAACCAATCCTTGCATAAGCCCAAGGCCTCGTCTAGCTGTTATAAAATCGTACTTATCAACAAGACGGTCAAGAACCTGCTCAAAATATGGTGTAATTGCATTGACATGGTCAAGAAGCTTATAATCCTCAAACATATCAAACACCTGAGAAACTGCTGCTGTACAAAGTGGATTGCCACCATAAGTTGTACCGTGATCACCTGGTACAAGTGAGCTTTCTGCCACCTTATCTGTTACAGCAAATGCGCCAATAGGCACACCGTTTCCAAGAGCCTTTGCAGTAGTTAAAATATCAGGGCGAACTCCATATTGCTGGAATGCATACATAGAACCTGTACGTCCCATTCCGCACTGAACTTCATCCAAGATTAAAAGTATATCCTTTTCATCACAAAGCTCTCTAACCTTTTTAATAAATTCAGGCTCCGCTGGATATAGACCGCCCTCTCCCTGAACAGTCTCCATGATAATTGCACAAGTCTTATCTGTAAGATTTGCTAAAATACTTCCAAAATCGTTGAATGTAGCAAACTTAACGCCAGCCATAAGTGGATAAAATGGCTCACGATAATGCTCTGTGCCAGTAACAGAAAGAGAACCTACAGTACGACCATGGAAGGAATTGTCCATGGCAATAACCTCGTAGTCACCTGCCCCCTTCTTTGTATATGCATATTTCTTAGCTGTCTTAAGCGCACCCTCAATTGCCTCTGCACCTGAGTTGGTAAAGAACACCTTGTCCATACCAGATGCCTTAACAAGCTTTGATGCAGCATCAATCATAGGTATATGATAATAAAGATTAGATGTATGAGTGATTCTCTTGAGCTGAGTAGTTACAGCATTTTCAAAATCCTCGTTGCCATAGCCGAAAGCCATAACACCAATACCTGAAGCAAAATCAAGGTATTTCTCATCTAATTCATCGTAAAGGTAAACTCCCTTACCATAATCAAAAATAACTGGAAATCTATTGTATACATGAAGCAAGTTCTTGTCGGCTGCTTCGATATATTCCTTTTTGTTCATTGTCAGCACCTCTTATTTTAGTTTCCAATAATAGCTGTTCCGATACCCTTGTTAGTGAAGAATTCAAGGAGTAAGCAGTGAGCTATTCTACCGTCCAAAATATGGACTCTATTAACGCCCTCTTCAATGGCATCGATGCAGTTAGTAAGCTTTGGAAGCATACCTCCACCGATATATCCCTCTCCGATAAGCTCTCTTGCTTCATCAACAGTAATCTGAGAAATAAGTGTATCAGGGTCGTCCTTATCCTTGTATACTCCCTCAATGTCTGTTAAGAATGCAAGCTTTTCTGCATTTAATGCCTTTGCAATAGCGCAGGCTGCATCATCAGCATTGATGTTGTATGTAACAAAATTGTCGTCCATACCAATTGGGCATACGATTGGAAGGAAATCCTTTTCAAGCAAATCCTGAAGAATCTTTGGATTAACCTCTGTAATCTCTCCAACAAAACCGATATCCTGACCGTCAGAAAGCTTCTTCTCAACCTTTAAGAGACCACCGTCCTTGCCTGAAATACCAACTGCATTTACACCAAGGGCCTGAACGTTTTGAACCAAAGACTTATTAACCTTGTTGAGAACCATTTCAGCGATTTCCATTGTAGGCTCATCAGTCTTGCGAAGACCATTGATAAACTCTGGCTCCATTCCAGTCTTCTCAACCCACTTACTGATTTCCTTGCCGCCACCGTGAACGATAATAGGCTTGAAACCAACAAGCTTAAGCAAGGTAACATCCTGAATAACCTGCTTTTTAAGCTCCTCGTCAACCATTGCGCTTCCGCCGTATTTAACAATCATAATCTTGCGATTGAATCGCTGAATATATGGTAAAGCCTCAATTAAAACCTGAGCTTTGTCCATTACTTCTCGCATCATTTCGTCTTCCATTTTTGCCTCCTTAATATCTAAAAGCCATTAGCTAAGCTAGCTTCTGTAATCTGCATTTATCTTTACATAATCATAAGTCAAATCGCAGCCCCAAGCTGTTGCTTCAGCCTGACCCTCGTTCATATTTACAAAGACTGTAACTGCATCTTCCTTCATGATTTCAACTGCCTTGTCCTCATCAAATACAATTGGAGTTCCCTTATCAAAAACCTTCAACTCACCCTTGGCACTTCTAAAATAAAGTTCAACATCCTTTTGATCAAAATCAGCTCCTGAGTAACCCATTGCACATAAGAATCTACCAAAGTTTGCATCGCAACCAAATATTGCTGCCTTAGAAAGGTTAGAGCCTACAATGGCTCTTGAAAGAGTCTTGGCATCTTCCTTGGATTTTGCTCCAACAACCTTTGCCTCAAAGAGCTTGCTTGCTCCCTCGCCATCAGCTGCCATACGCTTTGCAAGCTCAGTACAAACATATGAAAGAGCCTCTTTAAAGGCATCGTAATCAGCGCCCTTGCCAGTAATCTTAGGATTCTTTGCAAGACCATTTGCCAAGCAAATAAATGTATCGTTAGTGGATGTATCTCCATCTACTGTAATCATATTGAAGCTGTCGCCTACAACGTCACTTACAATCTCCTGCAAAACTGTTTTATCAATATCTACATCTGTACCGATATAAGCAAGCATTGTACACATATTAGGATGAATCATACCAGAACCCTTGGTCATGCCACCCACAGTAACCTTCTTGCCACCAATCTCAAGCTCAACGGCAAGCTCCTTGTTAACTGTATCTGTAGTCATAATAGCCTTGGATGCCTTGGTACCAGCCAAAACGCTATCATCAAGCTTAGTTGACATAGCCTCAACACCAGCAACAAGCTTATCAACTGGAAGCTGCATACCTATAACACCTGTTGAACCAACAACTACCGACTCATAATTAACGCCCAAAGTCTTTTCAACTGCCTTTGCAGTAGCCTCGCAGGCATCAAAGCCCTCCTGACCTGTACATGCATTGGCAATACCTGTATTTACAACAACTGCATGAACAGGAATGTCAGATTTAATAATCTTCATATCCCATTGAACACACGCAGCCTTAACAACATTGCTTGTGAAAGTTCCGGCGCTGACACATGGCTCCTTTGAATAAACTAAAGCCATATCCTCACGGCCCTGATATTTAATTCCAGCAGCAGTACTTGCAGCTGTAAATCCCTGCGCTGCTGTAATTCCACCTTCAATAACCTTCATAATTTTCTCCTTGTAACTAGCTGTTAAATTTGATTATGTTTTCATCATTTAAGACAAAATCATATGTATTAAAATCTTCTCGCTCTCTCCAGCCCTCGGCGTGCCAGAAATGATTTCCAATCTCGTTTCCTGCAAAGGCAACCAACTGAATCTTGTTGATGCCCTCCTCCTTAAGGCGAATCATAGCAGCTGTAACCATAGCCTTACCAATACCGTGATTACGATAATTCTCATGTACGCACACGTGATAAAAGCTTCCGTGTCTGCCGTCGTGGCCTGCAAGAATTGAGCCCACAATCTTGTCATCAACCGTAGCAACTACTGAAGTGTTAGGGTTGCGCTTGATAAACTTGAGAATACCCTCCTTGGAATCATCCAAGGAACGCATGGCAAAACCATGGATGGATTTCCAAAGAGAAAAAACCTCTTCGTAATCATTTTCTGTCATTGTTCTAATTGAGTAATTCATTACTATGCTACTCTCCTTTTGTTATGGAAACATTGGAGCGAGATCTAATCCCATTTTTTCATCTAACCCAAAGATAATGTTCATGTTTTGAACTGCCTGACCTGCGGCACCTTTAACAAGGTTATCAAGGGCTCCCATCATAATTACACGGCCTGTACGCTCGTCAACAACAAAGCTTACATCAACAAAGTTGCTGCCCTCAACCCACTTGGTCTCTGGGCACTGGCCATACTCTAATACACGAACGAAGAACTCGTCATCATAAGCATCGTGATATGCTTTCATAATCTCTTCCTTAGTTGGAAGCTTGCCATCCTTCTTAACAAGGCTTGCATACTCAGTAACAAGAATACCGCGGTTCATAGGAACTAGATGTGGTGTGAAGTTGATAACTATCTCCTGACCACAAGCATATCCCAACTGCTCCTCAATCTCAGGAGTGTGACGGTGAGAAGCAACACCATAAGCCTTAATATTTTCATTTACTTCGCAGAATAAATTAGGAAGCTTAGCTCCACGACCTGCACCAGATGTACCTGACTTAGCATCTACTATCAATGTAGCAGGATCAATCAAACCAGCCTTAACAAGTGGATAAGCTGTAAGTATAGAACAGGTTGTGTAGCAACCTGGGTTTGCAATAAGTCTTGCGCCAGGCTCCTTGTCCCTGTTAATCTCACAAAGACCATAAACAGCCTCCTCAATAAACTGAGGACTCTTGTGCTCAATGCCGTACCACTTCTCATATGTAGCAACATCCTTGATACGATAATCTGCAGATAAATCGATAACCTTGCAATTACTTAAAATCTCTTCAGTAAGGACACCAGCCAAATATCCCTGAGGAGTCGCAGTAAAGATAACATCAACCTGCTTTGAAAGCTCTGGCAAATTGTCATCCAAACATTTATCCTCTACCAAAGTGAACATGTTTCTATATATAGAAGCAAACTTCTCATCAACATATGAGCGAGAGCCATACCAAACTATCTCAGCCTCTGGATGAGCGTAAAGCAATCTGACAATCTCTGCTCCAGCATATCCTGTTGCTCCAATTATTCCTACCTTAATCATAGTGTCATTCCTTCCGTAATAAAAATAGTCTGAAATGATTGTAGTACATCACTTTCATGAAGTAAAGTATTTTGACGAAAATTTATAAATTATTTTTGCATAAATATACATCCGTATACAACGTATTTCAAGGTTATTTTTAACAAATATGATAAATATACCCGTGATATGCATAATTTTACACTTGAATTTGTCACTTTATTGTAGTACAGTATCTTCAGATTTGAAAATCATTCAGAGTGAATTTACGAATGGTAACTGAATGGACATATATTTAGGAGGATTTATATTATGGCACAGGAAAAGGTTGTACTTGCTTATTCAGGTGGTCTTGATACCACTGCTATTATTCCATGGCTCAAGGAAAACTACGGCTACGAGGTTATTTGCTGCTGTATCGATTGTGGACAGGGCGATGAGTTAGACGGTCTTTCAGAGAGAGCAAAGGCTTCAGGAGCTACTAAATTATATATTGAAGATATCGTTGATGATTTCTGCGACAATTACATTGTACCTTGCGTTCAGGCTGGCGCTATCTACGAGAACAAGTACTTACTTGGTACTGCTATGGCTCGTCCAGGTATCGCTAAGAGACTTGTTGAGATTGCTCGTAAGGAAGGTGCTGTTGCTATCTGCCACGGTGCTACAGGTAAGGGTAACGATCAGATTAGATTCGAGCTTGGTATCAAGGCTCTTGCTCCAGACATCAAGGTTATCGCTCCATGGCGTAACGACAAGTGGACACTTCAGTCTCGTCAGGATGAGATAGATTACTGCAAGGCTCATGGCATCAATCTTCCATTCTCTACAGACCAGTCATACAGCCGTGACCGTAACTTATGGCACATCAGCCATGAAGGTCTCGAGCTCGAGGATCCTTCACAGGAGCCAAACTACGAGCACTTACTTATGCTTACTACTCCACCTTCAAAGGCTCCAGACAAGGAAGAGTACGTTACAATGACATTCGAAAAGGGTGTTCCTACTTCTGTTAATGGAAAGCAGATGAAGGTTTCTGATATCATCAAGGAATTAAATGAAATCGGCGGAAGAAACGGAATCGGAATCATCGATATCGTTGAGAACCGTGTTGTTGGTATGAAGTCACGTGGCGTTTACGAGACACCAGGTGGAACAATTCTTATGGAAGCACACGCACAGCTTGAAGAGCTCTGCCTCGACCGTGCTACAATGGAAATGAAAAAGGAAATGGGCAACAAGCTTGCACAGGTTTGCTACGAAGGCAAATGGTTCACACCACTTTGCGATGCAATCCAAGCATTTGTTAAGTCTACTCAGGAATATGTTACTGGCGAAGTTAAGTTCAAGCTTTACAAGGGCAACATCATCAAAGCCGGCACAACTTCTCCATACTCACTCTACTCTGAGTCACTTGCATCATTCACAACTGGCGACCTTTACGATCATCACGATGCTGAAGGCTTCATAACACTTTGGGGCCTCCCATTAAAAGTTCGTGCAATGAAGCTCCAGGAGAACAAAAACCAGAAATAATCACAGCACCCCTTAGTCTTAAGCTAAGGGGTGTTTTTTTGCATTTTTCTACTCATCTTCTATTGCCCCCCGCCAAGTGCCTGCGGCACGTAGATGGCAAAACCTCGCATAAGATTATGATTTTCTAATAGTTCGAAGTTTCGCTTCTTTTATTATGGGGTGTTCTTTCAATGTTTTACAATTCTATCGTAACTGTGGTCCCCTTACGGACAATAATTAAATTTTAAAAATATGATTTCGAAACTGGCTCATTATTATTGCAGAGCGATGCGAAGTGTGCTTAGTACATTAGAAGTTGTTTTTGTAGGGTTTTGGCATGAGGCGCCACGGACGGCGCCGAGAGTGATACTATGAAATGGACTGATTTGTATCACGGTGCCAAAACCCACAAAAATAACTTCGTAAATACACTTAGCAAACGTAGCCGCGGCGCAATTATATGAGCCAGTTTTGAAATCAATTTATAGTTGTGAATTGTCCGTAAGGGGACACACACTTCCTTCGAATTGTAAAAGCGATGAAAGGACACCCCAGCGAAGCTCACTTTTCGAACTAAGAAAATCTATAATCTTAGCGAAATTGTTTTGCCCTCTACGTGCCGCAGGCACTTGGGGGGGGGAGCGATATAAATTAACATAATAATGCAAAAAACACCAGGCCATAGGCCTGGTGTGCTGTGATTTATTATGGCTTTGCCTACTGGACTGGCTCCTCCACGTAATCAAGGGCTGAGTCCATAATGTTGATAAGTTCCATGGCACTTCGGAAATTGAGCTTTTCATCGTGATCTGCCCAGTTTACCTGTCCCTGCCATCCGTTGTCTTTGCTCTTTTTGACATGAATCACAAAGGTTGCTTCCTTCTTTTCTTCCATGGTTTCCTCCTAAAAATTGATATTAGTATTTTACCATAAAAAACGTTATAAGAAACGTTATTCAAAATCTAATTCAATTGGGCAATGGTCTGAGCCCATAATGTCTGTGTGAATCTTGGAATCCTTCATTCTATCCTTGATGTCCTCGGAAACTATAAAGTAGTCGATGCGCCATCCAGCATTCTTCTCTCTAGCGTGGAATCTATATGACCACCAAGAGTAGATGTCTGTCTGGTCAGGATAGAAATGTCTAAAGCTGTCTACAAAGCCGGCTGAAAGAAGCTCTGTCATCTTGCCACGCTCCTCGTCAGTAAAGCCTGCATTCTTGCGATTAGTCTTTGGATTCTTAAGGTCGATTTCCTCATGGGCTACATTTAAATCACCACAGAGAATAACTCCCTTTTTCTTATTAAGTTCACATAAATATGCTTTAAAGTCATCTTCCCAAGTCATGCGATAATCAAGACGCTTTAATTCATTCTGAGAGTTTGGTGTATAGCAGGTAATAAAGTAATAGTCCTCAAACTCAAGAGTGATAACGCGCCCCTCGTGGTCATGCTCATCTATTCCTATGCCGTAGGTCACAGAAATTGGCTCCTGCTTAGAAAATATAGCAGTTCCACTGTATCCCTTCTTCTCGGCGTAGTTCCAATATACGTGATATCCTTCCTTTTCACATTCAATCTGGCCCTCCGAAAGCTTAATCTCCTGCAAACAAAAAATATCAGCGTCTATACTATCAAAAAAATCCCAAAACCCTTTGCCAATAACAGCTCTGAGTCCATTAACATTCCATGAAATAAATTTTTGCATTCTAACCTCCAAGTAATTAATCGTAAGTGCAATACCTACAATCGAATTCTATTAGAGTGAATGCAAAAATTCAAGTTATATTCTTAATTTGTTCTAAGAGCATCGATAGGATTTAAATTGGCAGCCTTGCGGCTTGGAAGAATTCCAAACACTATACCAATAATTGTTGAAAATACAACCGACACTACAGTGGCTGGCCATGAAATGGCAACAGGTATATTTGCAACAATAGAAATAACCTTGGCAAGTCCAATTCCACTGGCAACTCCAATCACACCACCTAATGATGTAAGCACCGCTGCTTCTGTTAAGAACTGGCCCATAACCTTGCTCTTACGAGCACCTATAGCCTTCTTTAATCCAATTTCCGCTGTACGCTCTGTAACAGATACAAGCATGATATTCATTACGCCTATACCTCCAACTAGAAGGGATATACCTGCAATCCAAATAAGCATCTTGTTAGTTGAGTTGGCAAGTTCCTGCATCTGTTGAGCCTGCTCTAGCAAATCCTGTGCCTGATAGCCTACACCGTACTCTCTTGCATGTATATAGCTATTTAACTGGTCTGCTGACTTCTTTCCAGCAGCTGTCATATCGTCAGTGCTAGCGGCTCTAACCAAAACATTTTCAGGCACATCATATCTATAACTAATTGGCCAATCACAAAGCGGTATATAGACCGTTCCTGACTCTGGTTGTGTAAAAGTATAATAGTCATCAACACTATTAATATCTGGTGTAAATGTATTTCTTGGAGTGATTACACCAACTATAGTGTATGCGTCTCCACCTATTTCAAGAACCTTACCTAGTGGGTCTTCATTTCCCAAAAGTCCTGCACAGGTTTCTTCATCGATAACGCATACCTTTCTAAACTTTTTCAAGTCATCGTCAGTAAAAAGTCGTCCCTCTTTTACTGCGAGGTTTGCTGTTGAAAAATAATCCATTTCAACACCTCGCACATAACCACCTTCCATAGTGGTTTCTTTGTAATAAACGCCATCATAAACCATGCGTTCAGTATATCGGCTGGCACTCATAACCTCATCAAAATCTCTGATTTCTTCTAATGTGGAATCAGTTACCATTGGAACACCATCTGGAATTTCCATATAGTTGGTATCTATTGGATAATCATCCTGACAAAGTATGACGGAAACCGTATTAGAACCAGCACCTATTAAATTTTCTTTTATTCGTTGATTTGTACCTTCTATAGTCGAAACAATGGCAATAATTGACGCGATACCAATTATAATTCCAAGCATAGTTAAAAATGATCTAAGCTTGTGAGTCCATATTCCTCTAAAGGCCAATCTTAAATTTTCAAACATATTCCACCTCTAGAAACAACAAAGTCCATTTCCACCTAAAGTGCTTTCAAATTGGTCGATTTTCTTGCATTTAACTCCTTCTTTGGCACCCTTGCCATAAGGGAATGCAAGGTAGTCCTCTTTGGAAACACCTTCCTTAACTTGAAGATACTCACCGTATAAGGATTTGCCTGCTTTTATGTAAACTTTTTTAGTAAGGCCTTTGTCATCTAGCTTCATAACATAGTAGCCTTTTTTATCTTTACGTATTAAAAGCTTTGCAACATAAAAGTCACTGCCCCCTTCTGAACTAGGAGTTATATTTGCAGAAACAGATGCACCTATTTCCAAACCACTAGATTTATCCACGTTAACAACCATTGGATAGTAACTTACGTTATTATTTCCGAAGTTATAATAACTTCCTCTTTCTGCATCAGCTGGCTTATCGCTGATAGATGCGATTGAACCTTCCGCTTCGATTCCCTTTTCCCAGCAATTAAGCTTAACTGGCTCGCCTATCTTGACTCTTTCTAAATCAAGCTCTCCAATATTACATTCAACCTGATATTCGTCGGTTGCTGATACAGTTAAAAATGGCTGAGTATTGTTAAAATTATCCATATCCTGAAGCTTAACAACTGTACCAGACACCTTAGCCTTAATTGTTCCATCCTCTGCTGTATTTCGCATCACATCAAGCTGATGTGCAGTAACTCTAACCTCTAAATCCTGCTCTTTAAGGACTTCCATCTGCTTATCAATAGCTTCATCAAGTTCTTCTGGAGTAAGTCCCTCAGGCTCCTTGAATTCCTGTATCATCTCACCATCTTCGCCGTATACATCTTCTCCAAGAAGCTCTCCTGTTTCAGCGTTATAGTGGAACATACCAACCGTTACTTCAGTTGTTCTAGATTCCTCTTCGCAATTAAAAGTAGCGCCCTTGTCAACCTCTGCCAAGTGAGACTTAATTGAATCTATGGCCTCTTTGTCCTTTTCTGAATCAAGACATGCGTTACGATTACTAGAATCATGGTAAACATTCTCTCCTCCTTCACCTAATTCCTCATAAACTACCTGACCAGCAGAATAATCCATAAAACTGGCATCATCTTTCAACGTATATGTACGACCGACAACTACAGTTCTTTCTCTCGTATCAGGGGAAGTAGAAATATAGGCTGGTATTGGCTCTTCATTCTGTAGTCTGTCCATCTTAAGTTGTTCGTAATTAAGCTTTTGCGTTGCCTTCTGAAGCTCCAACTCCTTGCCTCTAACGTCCTGTGTCTCCTTGCTAACTGTCAAAAGTACATCACCTTCATTGACGTGATCTCCTTCTTTGACATTTACACTAACAATTTCAGTACCCTTATCTAAATATGCGGTCTGTGCTTTTTCTGAAGTAACTTCACCAAAGCTTATAATAGTATTACTAAAATTATCTTCAATGGAATAGTTAGCAACAGGCGCAGCCTCCGCTCCTGATTTCTTTGGTCCAAATTTCAGGTAAGCAAAAACACCTCCTGTCACAAGACCTGCTATTACAAAGAGAACGATGATGGGTTTAATAATCTTTTTCATCTATTCCACCCCCTGTTCGTCTGTGCCAGAAAACAGTTGACCATCCACTATCTTATAAATTTTCTTTGCGTGACTAGCTATATTTGAATCATGAGTAATCATGATAATTGTTGTGCCTTCATCATTCAGTTGCTGAAACAAATCCATTATGGCTGCACCAGACTTTTGATCCAAAGCACCAGTAGGCTCATCGGCAAGTAACACCTTAGGATTATTAACCAAGGCTCTTGCTATAGCCACACGCTGTTTCTGTCCACCGGAAAGTTGGTCCGGTCTAAACTTAACTCTATCTGCAAGTCCCACCTTTGTAAGGACTTCAATTGCTCTACGCTCTCTTTCCTTCTTAGGTACCCCTGCATAAGAAAGAGGAAGGGCTACATTTTCAATTGCATTCTCTTCATTCATAAGATAAAAACTTTGAAATACAAATCCAATTGAATGAAGTCTAAGATCAGACATCTGTCTGTCCTTTAATTTAAGCACATCCTTGTCCTCGAAATAATAGGTGCCAGATGTGGGCTTATCTAAACATCCAATGACATTCATCAATGTACTTTTACCAGAACCAGATGGTCCCATAATAGCAACGTACTCTCCTCTGTCTACTGTAAGAGAAACATCATTAAGGGCTGGAACTGAAGTATCTGTACCTGACTCGCCATATACTTTATAAATATTATCTAATTTAACTATCATATCTATTGTCCCTCTGATGATCCATCAATAGTCTTCAAGCCTTCTGTATAGTCTTCCATTGGATAGGCTATGCTTGTGTCGTTGTCAATTCCTGAAACCTCATAAACATCCTGCTCCTCGTAGTACTCACCAAGTTTTACAGGCTTTTTAGCAAGTATGCCGTCATCATCTACCCAAACGAAAGGCTTGTCCTTTTCATCGTAAGCAAGATAATAACCATAAATATATGTTCCACTAGAAAAATCCAACTCAGGAGCCTCAGTATTGCCAAGCTCTACATACAAATGCTGCCCAAGCATAAGACCTTCGCTGCTATCGAGTGCAATGTGAAATGGATACTTTGTAGATGTGGATTCATCTGAAGCACCTCCGTTTGAAGCATCTCCTGCCTTTTCATCAGCAGAGTTTGTATTAACATCCTGAATTGTTCCAGTCCATGTCATTGAACTATCAATTCTCGAACGAAGTGTAACAGGCTCGCCTACATTAATAGAACCAATATTTTGTTCATTTACCATACCCTTAACTCTAACTTCTGTTGAAGCAAGAATTGTGATAAATGAACCATCAGTTGTATATGGATTAGTATCATCTGCCACCTTAGTAACAGTACCTGACACCTTAGCTTTCACAACTGAATTGCCAATCTTCTTGTTGTTCTCTTCAATCTTTGAATTAGTCTGATCAATAGTGTTTTGTGAAATGGCTATGTCAGTCTCCAAGTCTTCAATTGTAGTGTTGAGATCTTCGATTTTCTTTTTGTCCTCGTCACTCTCGCCTTTAATCTTAGAAATCTCATCTCTTGTCTTTTCAATTGTCCTTTGGTTTTCTGCGATAGATAGATTTTCTCTTTCGATGTCGAAACCTAATTGAGTATTCTCAGAAGATAAAGATTCTGTTTCATAAGAAAATAATGGGCTACCCTCACTTACTTCATCGCCTTCAGAAACAAAAATCTTGTCGATTTCTCTTTCAGTGCTCTTAGTCACACTAGAAGTTTCTTGGCCCTCTACAACTCCCATAAACACATCTGAGCTGTAACTGCTGTTGGCTCCCATTATTTCAGAAAGGGGCATAACATAAATCTCACTGCCTTGGCCCGTTGCTTTACCGCCATGGCCCTTCTTTCTGTAAACCATAACCCCCAAAACCGTGCCAATAATAACCACGGCTACAATAATAATTGCTATTATTCTTTTCTTCATAACATTTTTCCTTTCAATGTTATTTCGATAACGTCATCTCGATAACATTATTCCTATAACAATTCCCTATAACTTTATAACTGTTCTATCTGTTATAATACAGTTGTAACACATATAAAAAGACAATGCAAGTTTGCATTGCCTTTTTTTCAAATTTATTTACCTAAATCGGTACAGACAATCTGTCTTTCTACCATCATTAAAAGAGCCACAAACTAATATCTGACTCTTATCATTAACCTCAGCCATTCCAACAATTCCAGTGACATCGTCTATCTTGTTGATGTAAAAAACATACACCTGATCATAGTCTATGAAATAATCATAGCTCTCCTCATCTGAAAGAGCCTCCTCAACATCCTGGCAGCACTCACCCTTATCGATTTTGAATCTGCCAACATATTCCTTGTCATATCTTGCAAAGGTAACTGTATAGCCCTCCTCCTCAGGAAAATCCTTAAGAAGCTGCTCGTAAGCCTGCTCTTGAGTTGCTATATCCTCAGGCTTTTCCTTGGATACTCTAGCCTCAACCTGCTTGTTGTAATCTGGAATAGAAAGCCACATTCCAAGAATCCAAACTTGTATCGCAAATACGATAATTAAAAGCCCCAACAAAATATATGAAAGTGTAGTCTTAAAATTCAGTTTAGCATCCGATTTGCTAGTTTTAATAAAATTAACAAGACCAGCCTTTATTTTATCTTTAGTCTCTGAAATACTCTTTGTCTTAGCACTTTCCTTGGACTTTGCATAAGGACTTTCATCAATAGTCTCTAGACAGTGGTTGCAAATAATGTGATTTTCTGCCGGCTTGCCACAAATAACACAGCTATCATCCTTATTTACGCCAGCTGCCACATCAAAAATACGAGTCTTAAATCTCTTTCCAAAAACAGAATCTAAAATACGTCTCTCACCTTCAAGACGCAATATCCCCTCAACCACCTCCATATTTGTCAAATCATATTTGGAGGTAAGCTTTGCCATATATAGTAATTCTTGCCTTAACTTATCATCTGCCATTATTTCCTAAATCACTTTCCTAATTTTTCATCCATCCCCTTAAAGCACAAGTAAGCAAGTAACTTATTGTCCTTATCAAGAATCTTGCCACCATACAAGATTCCATCGTGCTCAGCCTCTGCTCTAACAACTCTTGCACTTATGGATAAACTAAAATCAGAGTTATGAGCAGTATCCGCAAAGTTAATATTAATAACGTCACCAATAGTAACTCTTGCTGTATTACCAACGAAGGAGCTGCCTCTAAAAGACACTCCACTATCGCTTATATCAATTACAGAAATGGAGAATCGTTTGCCATCTTCCATACTAGCAGAGCCTGGAACGTTAACCATCACTCGGCTGTCCTCACGTCTTTCACTGGAAGCAGCAATCTTGCCAAAAGCCTTGGCATCAACGGCATAATAATCTACACCCCTGAAATTCACAACGTTTACTTCAACGTTTTTCCAGACGACTCTTCCACCGGTTTTGGAATCTATGCAGTGCAATGAAAAGCTCATGCTCTCTGGTGAGCCAATAGTAAAATCCACAACGTTATTGTTGTAAATATATGGCTTTACCAAAGCGCCTGTGCCATCATTGGTTCCAACAACCTCTGTCTTTAATTCAAAAGATGAACCTCCAATAAGGATTTCAAGAGTAACCTCTTGCCCTGGTTCAAGCTGCTCAATTGTCATAGTCCCCCCTATTCATACCAATATAAATATCGGCATTATCTATACATCATTAAACGTCTTCTCCAATAGTTCTTACTGCTGCCTCAATAACATGCTTTACAAGTATGCTTGTAGTAACCCCCCCTACACCTCCAGGAACTGGAGTAATAGCCTCAACTACATCGACGACTTCATCAAACTTAACATCCCCACAAAGTTTGTTCTTGTCGTTGTTCCAGCTGATACCAACATCAATAACAACCTGGCCTTCTCTAAGAAATTCCTTTCCAACACTTTCCATCTGACCAGATGCCACGATAACAATGTCTGCATCTCTAGTGATAGAAGGCACATCAACGGTTCTTGTGTGACAAATAGTAACCGTTGCATTCTCATGCATTAAAAGCATAGCAACAGGTCTACCAATTACAAGGGAACGGCCGATAACTGCAACCTTCTTTCCTGAAACTGGAATATCATAGTAATGCAAAATCTCCATGGCAGCCTCCGCGGTACATGGAGCAAAACCAAGCTTAGTATTGGTAAATACCCCTGCCAAAGAAAGATCTGTACATCCATCAATATCCTTAGCAGCAGATAACATCTGTCTAGCCTTTTCAGAATCAATATGTTTAGGCAGTGGTCTAAACATAAGTATACCATGTATAGTTATATCTTTATTTAATTCTTGTAATTTGTCAAAGAAATCTTTTTCACTAATATTTTCGTCTAAGGCAACAACCTTCACCTCAACTCCGATAAGCTGGCAGCGCTTAATTGCTCCCTTCTCATAGGAAAGGTCATCAGGACGCTCCCCCACTCTAAGAATGGCAAGTGTTGGTGTAACACCCTTTGCCTTTAAATCTTCTGCCTGCTTTGCAAGCCTGGCATTTAAACTCTCTGTAACCTCTTTGCCTTTAAGTAATGTAGCCATAAATCCTCCAGTTATAATCTATTCCAAACGTCAGAGTAAATATCCTCTGCCTTTTTTGAATACTCCTTAACAAGGGCGTTAACCTTATCCTCAAGAGACTTAGCATAGTCTCTATCCTTCATAGACTTGGTATTAATCTTGACATTAACGGCAGCCCCTTTAATCGCTCCCTGTAACATAGCAACACCTGTTGCTGCATCGCTAATCATAAGCACTGAACCCTTATCTGCAAAATCTCTTTGCAAATCAACAGCCTCACAGGCAAGCTCTAAAATGCGAAAAGGAACTTTAGCTGCATCCTTTAAGCATTTTTCCATAATCTCATCTCTAGATGGGTCCTCTTTAGGAATGCCATATGCCTTTGAAAGTGGCTCAAATGCTACAGCGTCATCCTCTATGCACTGTAAAAGTTCATCTGCTAAAGCCTTGGCGCGAGCCATAAGCTTAAGGATTTCTGGCTCAACCTCCTGATACTTTTTCTTGCCAACGGTAAACTCTCCTACCATATCTCCAAGGGCGATACCAACGGCGCCAACTAAAGCACTTGCACCACCTCCACCTGGAACCGAAGTCTTGGATGCCAATTGTTCTGTAAATTCTTTGATGCTTAATTCCTTCATGTTTGTTCTCCTATAATACAAAACTCCAAGGCCTTGAAAATTCAAAGCCTTGGAGAAAATTAATCCTTAATAAAGTCAAATATAGACATCTGATTGGCGTCAGCCACAAGGTTGTCGTAATGTTCCTGCTCCTCCACAGTCATCTCCCTATGAAAAACATAAGTCTCCTGCTTAATGGTGCCATCCATGTCAAAATACATTTGTCTGTATTTAATGTTATCAGCTTCAAACATTCTTCATAGCCCAATCCAATTGATATTCCTGAAAAAATCAGGACAAAAATATTCTACCATAACAGGGCAAAAAAACAAATGTAAACGCCATTAAATATGGTTATTCTTCTGGCACCTCAAGACCGAACTCACTAGGTAAAAATCTAGGGCAAACATTGTCTGATGTAACAATAACAGAAGCCGCTAAAGTTGAGCCAATTTCACAGGCTTCCTCCAATGTTTTACCGTAGGTAAGTCCAATAGTGACACCTGCAAAAAATGAATCACCTGCTCCTGTTGTATCCTTGACATCTACCTTTCTTGCTGGAACAAAGCCTGTACTTCCATTTATGTCTGCATAGACTGCTCCCTTTCCTCCAAGAGTGACTATCATCTTTTGAATCTGAGCCGCCTGGATTTTCTTAGATAAAATCTCCTGCATCTCCTCAGGAGTTTTTTCCGAATAATCATCCATGAAAAGAATTCCTGCCTCCTGTTGATTGCAGACAAAGCACTCAACATTCTTAAGGAAATCTCTTCGCTCAACAGCGATACTCATATTTGAAACGGCAGCATAAACCTTAAGATTATACTTTTCGGCATACTTAAAGACTCTCTTAATGGTCTCCTTTTCCATATCGATTTCAAGAGCAATACTGTCAGCATCCTTAAAGATTTCATCGCCCTGCTCATCTAAAATATCATTGATAACAGAAAGATCTGGTCTCTTGGAAATAGATGCAACAACATCTCCATGATTATCAAAGACTGCAAGCCACTTGCCCATTCCATCTGGAGTGCGACGAACAAATCTAGTATCTACCTTGTGCTTAGTAAGCTTTTCCAAAACCCCAGTACCGATGCCACTTTCATCTACAAGGCTGACAAAAGTAGGTCTAAGTTCTACGTTGGCGATATCCTCTACAACGTTACGGCTAACCCCACCGTGAACCTCCTCAACAGTACCGACATTTCGCCCTGCTGGTATATAGCTGGCTGTTGAATGTCCTTTAATATCAATGAATACTGCTCCTAAAACAACGATTCCCATTAATAATTACTCCTTTTCAACAAAATACAATCTTGACCCAAAATCTGGGAAATATCTTACCTGGTCATTATAGCCTGTTCCAACAAAGCTTTGAGCCACTTTGACACCACAGTTATTTAATACATCTCCAGTGGCTTTAAAGTCCTCGCTCTCGCCAGGCATCTTTACAAACTTCGCCACCAGATTATGAACTATAGAATCCTGCTTGATGTGAATTGGCGAAATCATATTAACCAAATCACCAAATCCCTTTACGTTATATTCAAGTTCACGGCCATAAAAATGATAAGTTGCCTCATCATCAAGGCCTGCCTGATATATTCTAAGATACTGAGCCGCTGGCTGCAACAGCTTTTGCATAACCATTGTAACACCACAGGCTTTATCCTTTGAAACAATGCTCCACTCGTATATATTTCCATCCAAATGACGATAGAAATCTCCAAACTGTAATGTGTTTCGATACTGCTTGTATAGCTCAATTTGTGCAGTAACAGCTGCCACATCCTCCGGCTTTGCATCGTTTAAATTAAGCTCATAGCCCAAAACTCCAAAGCTTGCCACCTCAAACCTAGACTCAAGAGGTGTGTTCCTTAACGTCTGATGATTTGGACTTGCTGAAACATGGGCCGTGTAGGTGCTCTGAGGATATCCATAGGAATAACCATTTTGAATATTCAAGCGGCTTACCGAATCAGAATTGTCGCTAGCCCAAATTTGAGGATAATAACAGAGTACCCCCAAATCAAATCTATTTCCACCTGATGAACAACCCTCAATCAACAAGTGAGGGAACTCCTCTGTAAGTGTAGCAAGCACCTTATAAAGGCCTAGCACATATCTGTGGCCTACCTCTTGCTGCTTGTCTGCTGGCAAATATCTCGAATAATAATCCGAGAAGTTTCTATTCATATCCCATTTTACGTATGATAATCCTGGAGTTGAGAAAACCTCTCGCATTCTATCTATCACATAATCAACTACGTCTGGATTGCACAAATCAAGAATCCGCTGATTGCGTCCCTCGGAATGATGCATATTTGGAATATCGATTGTCCAATCTGGATGCTTGCGGTAAAGTTGCGAATCCACATTGACCATCTCTGGCTCTACCCAAATTCCAAACATCAAGCCAAGGTCATTTATTCTACTTGCCAAGCCATCTATGCCATGAGGAAGCTTTTTCTTGTTAACAATATCCCAGTCACCAAGTGCTCGCTTGTCGTCGTTTCTATCTCCGAACCAACCGTCATCCATTACAAATAGTTCAACACCGACTTTTTTTGCAGTCTTAGCAAGCTTTATAAGAGATGACTCATCAAAGTTAAAATAGGCTGCCTCCCAGCTATTCAAAAGCACAGGGCGCTCCTTCTTTTTCCACTGACCTCTTGTAATATGCTCTCTGACAAATTCATGCATATTAAGGCTCATCTGCCTAAAGCCCTCGCTAGAATACGTCATAACAGCCTCTGGTGCCTCAAACTCCTGCTCTGGCTCTAGAATCCAAGAAAAATTCTGTGGGTTAATTCCGTAAGCAACTCTTGTCTTATTCCAAGGTGATATCTCAACAGCACCGTAGTGATTTCCTGAATAAATCAAATTAAATCCATATACATCACCTGCTGTCTCCGTAGACTCAGCCTCTGAGACCATAAAAAATGGATTGGTTCGATTAGAGCTTGTACCTGTAAAAGATGAATTAACATACTTGCCAGCAGATAAAATCATGTCGTGCTTATTCATCTCATTGGTCCAACTGCCATGAAAAGAAGTGATTTTCATTCCAGCATTGTCAAAGTCTAAGAGCATAGAAAGCATACGTGTAAGCTTAACTGCTTCCTTTGACTTGTTGATAAACTTTGCAGCTCTTGATATAACATCGCAATCCGTATATACGAAGTACGAAAGAATCAGCTCAAAGCCATGATTTTTATCTACAAGCTTAACCTTTAAAGTCTCAACCTGATTAGACTCGTCATAAGAGCCTGGCAAAGCTTTAAAAGCAGGCTTTCCAGCAATCACTTCAAAGCTATCATATACAAAATCCAACGTGCTGCTTCCATCTGCACAAACCACCTCTACCATTGGCTCTCTGATGTCGCCCTTGCCAAGTGTTGAGGTCTCTAACCTAATATCTTCCAATGTAATCTCAGGATGGTCAGCATCATAACAGGTAGTATTTCCCGGTGCAAACGCCCTCTTCTCCTGAAGAATTGATGGGTTATCAAGATTAATTACCTTGCCATAATACAGATGCTCCAACTGTCCTGTCTCCAGGACTTTAAAAGCATAGCTTGTGTTTTTTGTGCTAAGAATAAAGTTATTTCCGTCTGCTTTAATCATTTGCGCTCTCCTTTAGTTTAGCAGCAATTTTTTCTAGTTCTGAATCTGTAAGTATATATCTCTTTTTAAAGATAAAAAATGCAATAATAAGTAGTGCAATTGGCGCTAAGGTCATTGTCATTCTAAGACCAAATATATCGCTGTTTGAAACAACGCCTGTGCTCTTCTTTGAAATGTCTGCAAGGAGCTGTTCCAATCCCTTAACTACACTGCCATCAACGGCCTCAACCTCCGCACTGGTATCGCTGATATGAAATACTGATATAGCAATAGACGCCACAAGGGCTGCCACACCAGAAGCAAGCTTTACAACAAATGTCTGCATAGAAAAGATAACCGACTCATCTCTATGACCATTTTTAAGCTGACCGTAATCAACTGTATTGGCAAGAAATACGGTAATTAAAACATTCAAAATTCCAACTGCTGACATAATGAAAAATCCTGGAACAAGGTATGGATACACTGTTGATGCACCACCCAAAGAAAGTCCAAGAAGTACAAGATAACCCACCACGCCACAATAGATGCTAATATCAAAAATCTTCATTGTGGTGAAAAACTTTCTAAGGAGTCCAAAGAATAGCATCATAGCCAATATCTGGATTCCCCCAGCAAAGGTATTAAACAAAGTATAGTTGGCCTCCCACTTAGAACCGGCCAAATCGTATTTAAAGAAATATATCAAAAGATTGGCAGTAATGTAGTAAGCCGAATTTACCAACACAATTGTAATTACCATGGTCATAGCCTGGTCGTTGTTAATAAGGGATTTAAACATCTCTCCAACGCTAGGTGTCTTTACATCCACAGTAGACTTTTCTTTAATGAAAATGCAAGTTACAGCTGTACATATAATAAATACAATAGCTATAATTAATGAGAAATATTTAAAACCGTATCTCTCCACCTGCTTAGTAGAAGTCACATCAACTGATACTCCACTATCAGAAGAAACCTTTGCAAAATCAGACTTAAATACGTATATAGCGGCAGATGCAGCACTATCATTTCCAGCATCCTTGGTATAGTCCATGGTACTGTTTTCATTGTTAAAAAGCACTGTGCCATCTACTGTAACTACATAATCCGAATTGTTTGCATTAAAGGAAAGTGCTTCCTTGTTATCATCAATCTCACTCACATCTGCGGTGACATTAGAAATAGATGTAGGCACCTTTAGGATTTCACCTGTAGCAACACCAGCATCATCCATCTCCACAAAGTAGGTAGTTGTATCTGTGTAACTGCAGGTTGTTTTACTGTCACTATTATTGTTAATAGCTGTACCAATTGCAGAAACAGACATTACCGTAATTACGATAGTAATAGCTGTACCTACACCTGCACAGGAACGAGCCAAAGCCGACAAGCCTTCACGCTCCTTGCCACCTTCAGTGAAGGCTGGAACCATTGACCAGTATGGAATATCCATCATTGTATAGGTAATGCCCCACAGGATATAAAATATCGATGCATAGGCAACTAGCCCCTTGCCATTAAGACTTGGTGGACATGCAAATGATAGAAACAGAATTACTGCATTAGTAACCGTTCCAATAAAAAGCCATGGCCTAAACTTGCCCCATCTAGTCTTAGTTTTGGCAACAATAACGCCCATTATCGGGTCGTTAAATGCGTCAAAAACTCTTGCTATCATAAGAATCAAGCCCATTATCCAAGCCTCAACTCCTAGGATATCCTGATAATAGTAGAGGATGTATGATGCCGATAGCATATACACCATGTCCTTTCCTACCGCTCCAAGACCGTAGGCAAATTTTTCTAACCCAGTAAGTTTCTTTTTACTTTCCATCGTAAAAACCCCTCTTTTAATTTTGCTAAATATTGTCCCCTAATACCTTTATAACTTTCTCTTTAAAAGAAATATTGTTCCATAAAAACTTAAAAACATTTTTTTAAACTAGACACTGTACCGATAAACCAATTGTTACAGGCTCAAGTCCAGGACCTGAAATAGTAAGTGAACCGTCACCATCCTCTCCAATAGATTTAACGTACACTCCAATTGCGCCACCGACTGTAGAAACAGTTTTAGGTCCAATTATTTCAAATGGTCCATCCACTTTAAACTCAAGTGGTTGACTGTAATAATATAATTGGTTGTCGTTTTGATCTAGCACCCTAATCCTTACAGAAGTCACATCATAAGTGTGAATCTCGGTAAGCAATGTATGACTTGGCTTAGCATCTATATGAGCGCTAACCACTGCTGATTTAGTAATAGTCTTTGTGACTCTGCCTTCTTTTATGGCTTCAAATCTAAACTCTCTAGCTTCGCCTCCCCAGTCACCTACAAACTTATTGTAGATTTCCATGCCCTGACGTAGCTTCATTCTATAAAATACAATCAAAGGCAACACGTTTTTAAGCACCTTAGTAGACATCTTAAATCCATTTACTGTCACCTCGTTTAACGCATTCTTTAAAAGCTTTGCCTGATGTTTCTTGTATCTGCCATCCTTTTCTATTGCATCACCAATAAAATCATCAATCAAAATTGGGCCGTGACTTAAATTTTCAAAGTAAGTGTTTTCTGCAAAATATTCCTTTAATAGGTCATCGCCCTTATACATCTTTACAGAGTCAGCATTGGTCATGATATAGATCTTGCCTCTAAAGCTAGCTGGATGCTCACCAATATCAAAGCTTGATGTAACCTCAAGAACTGGCTCATTCTCCAAAAATGATGCGTACACTGCCGCCGCCAGCTTGTGATTTCTAAACATATCTAATACGCCGTGATAACAAATCCTGTCTCCTGAGCCAAAGTCCTTGTGAGTATTGTAATCAAACATACACCATCCAAATGAACCTGCTATATCAGGCTCTGCTGCTATGGCATCCAACACATTGGCATGACGAATTGCATGCTCCTGTCTATGCTCCTCATCATCAAAAGGCTTTGTCGGATACATGTGGCCATTGTACTCAGAAACCAAATATGCCTTGTTGACATCTGATGTGATATCACTCTTTTTCGAGCATCCTTTATTATTGCCTGAATGAACAAAATCATTAAAGGTATACACATCTTCAAAGAACGAACTCTTGGCATGGACTCTAACGCCACCTGTAGGACGCGTAGGGTCAAGCTTGTGCGCTACCTCATTTGTCTTCTTATAGAACTCATCATTATCCTGAGATTCGTTTATACGAACTCCCCAAAGAATAATCGATGGGTGATTGCGATACTGCACTACCATATCCCTAGTATTATTAATAGCTAGTTGCTGCCAACTTTCATCACCGATATGCTGCCATCCAGGAATCTCAGTAAACACTAAAAGTCCAAGCTTATCACACTCATCAATAAAATAATGAGACTGAGGATAGTGAGAAGTTCTAACAGCATTTACACCCAATTCCTCTTTAAGAATCTTGGCATCCAGTCTTTGCATAGACTCTGGCATAGCATATCCAACATAAGGATAAGACTGATGTCTATTAAGTCCTCTAAGCTTTACTTTGCGGCCGTTTAAATAGTAACCGTTTGCCCGAAACTCTGAATCTCTAAATCCAATAGTCGATACATGCTCATCTGCAATCTCATCATCAATAACCACCTGGGTCTTGACTGTATAAGTATAAGGACTTTCTATATCCCAAAGCTTTACTGGCCCTGGTGCAGATGTAAGCACAAGCAAATATCCATCCTCGTCCTCTTCTAAACCACCTACCGGCTGAGAAATAATAAGCTTGTCATCAAGATATTGTTTGATAAATACATGCTCGTCATAAGCAAGGTCATAAATCTCTTTTGAAAAACGGCACTCAGTCTTTAAAATACCCTGCACATTCATCATGCGAATCTGCTTTGGAGTGCGTCGTCTTGTAGAAACCCGTTCTAACAAGGAAGGGAGCAAAAACACATCATCAAAATGCGCCTTCTCCTTAATTTCAAAATAAACATCTCTATAGATACCACCATAAGTCATATAGTCAATTACAAATCCAAATGGTGGCTGATTAAGTGTCTCTCTGGAATCTACTCTAACAGTGATGAGGTTTTCCCTACCAAAGTTAAGAACCTCTGAAACCTCAGCAGCAAAGGCGGTGTAACCGCAATCATGATGCGATACATGGCGTCCATTAACATAGACATCACAGCTATGTCCTACACCTTCAAAATTCAAAAATACTGCCTTGCCCTCCCACTGAGCTGGGGCAAAAATGTACTTTTGATAGGTACTTACCATCTGATAAACACTCTCATCAAAATATGATATAGGTGTCTCCTTTACAGTATGAGGAATATTCACAAGAGTGCAGTTTTCCATAGGCTGCTCAATCATATCCTCTGTGAAATTCTCATTAAATCTCCATTTTCTGTCTAAATATATTTTTTGTGTCATTTACTTTCCCTTTATAATAATCCCATCCATCATTAAATTAACTATTTCTCCTAGAGCAGTTGGATAATCCATCTTGGAATTTACAAGATAATCTCCCATCAGCAATTTGTCCACGCTTGCCTCATACATGATTTTAAAAAGGTCCACATCAATCCTTTTAATCTTGCCCTCATCCATGCCTCGCTTTAACAAATCCACTGTCTTGTCCCAACCACTTTGTAGTCTAAATTGTAGCTTCTCATAAGCCATAGGATACTTGGTTGCAAGCTGATGCATAGCAGTATAGTCAAATCCATAATGGGATTCTGGAAGCACCGCTAAAATCCCCCTGATTTTTTCAACTGTGTCCTTTGATTCATCAAAATACACCTTATCCTCAGCTTCCTTAATTAAGTCAAAGGCATAGTCCATCATTTCACACATCATTTCATTTTTATCATTGAAAACTGTGTAGATGGTCTTCTTGCTCATCTTCATTTCAGAAGCAAGGTCGTCCATTGTGAATTTAGGTCCTTTGGCCTTAAAGACATTTAAAGCTCCCTCTAATATTCGCTCGTTCATATACCACTCCTAAAAACTAAATGTTATTAGTATAGTTTCCTTGTTTTCATTTTATCATCCTGGGGAAACTAACTCAATAAAAATCCGTTTAGTAATTTTATACAATTTCTTTACAAACTTTTTGTTGACAAATTACAAATAACATATTAATATACCTAAGTAACAAAAACTGTGATTCCAATATATTTTGTTATAAATACTAGTTAAGGAGGTAAATTATGTACGAAGTATCATTTCAGATGTACAGCATCTACTCAGACTATGAGAAGTATTGCAAGCGTGTAGAGGCAGAAGGCAAGAAGCCAGTTTCATTTTTCAAGTACGCTTTCGGCCAGTACTAATTTAATTAAATATCTAGTTAGTTACTAGCCAAGAGCGGTCCAAGTGGACTGGCTCTTATTTTTTTCTAAAAAATTATGATATCTTTAACTTCTAGTTCTGTATAATCTCTAAGTTTTTTCTTTAAGGATTTCCAAAAACCAAAAAAGAGCATGACTCTTCCTTTTGGAAAAATCACACTCTTTAAATCAACTTATTTTATTTATTCTTGAAGTACTCATCAATTGCTGCTGCGGCAGTCTTACCAGCACCCATAGCAAGGATAACTGTAGCTGCGCCAGTAACAGCATCACCACCAGCATAAACTGCTTCCTTAGTAGTAGCGCCCTGCTCTGTAGCAATTAAGCAACCCTTCTTATTTGTATCAAGACCAACTGTTGTGCTTGAGATAAGTGGGTTTGGAGATGTACCAAGTGACATGATAACTGTATCACAGTCAATCTCGTACTCGCTGCCAGGAATCTCAACTGGTCTACGACGTCCTGAAGCATCTGGCTCGCCAAGTTCCATCTTGATAACCTTGCATCCCTTAACATTACCCTCTTCATCAACGAGGATTTCCGTAGGGTTCTGAAGAAGGTCAAAGATAACGCCCTCTTCCTTAGCATGATGAACTTCCTCTGCTCTTGCTGGAAGCTCCTGCTCGCTACGACGATATACAACGTGAACTTCTGCACCAAGTCTAAGGGCTGTACGTGCAGCATCCATAGCAACGTTACCACCGCCGACAACAACTACCTTCTTGCCGCGAGCGATTGGTGTATCATAACCTTCCGTGAAAGCTTTCATAAGGTTGTTACGTGTAAGGTACTCGTTTGCCGAGAATACGCCATTAGCCTGCTCACCTGGAATGTGCATGAACATTGGAAGTCCAGCACCAGAACCGATAAATACTGCCTCGAATCCTTCCTTTTCCATAAGCTCATCGATAGTGATTGAACGTCCAATAATAACGTTCTTCTCGAACTTAACGCCAAGAGCCTTAACGTTCTCAACCTCAGCCTTAACAACCTTTTCCTTTGGAAGTCTGAACTCAGGAATACCGTATACTAAAACACCACCCATTTCATGAAGTGCTTCAAATACTGTAACATCATAACCAAGCTTTGCAAGATCACCAGCTGCTGTAAGACCTGAAGGGCCCGAACCGATAACTGCAACCTTGTGTCCGTTTGGAGTAGATGTGTTCTTTGGCTTAATACCATTTTCTCTAGCCCAGTCAGCTACGAAACGCTCGAGCTTACCGATAGCAACGGCCTCACCCTTGATACCACGGATACATTTGCCTTCGCACTGTGACTCCTGTGGGCAAACACGTCCGCAAACTGCTGGAAGTGCTGATGACTCAGAAATGATTTCATAAGCCTTTTCAAAATTACGATTCTTAACCTGCTCAATGAATGCTGGGATGTTGATTGAAACTGGACATCCTGCTACACACATTGGCTTCTTGCAGTTAAGGCAACGACCTGCCTCTTCAACTGCTTCCTCTTCTGTATATCCAAGACATACCTCTTCAAAGTTTGTTGCACGAACCTTTGGGTCCTGCTCTGAAATAGGTACTCTAACAAATCCGTCTGCCATTATTTGTCACCTCCACAATTTCCGCAGCCGCCGTGATGTGTATCACCTTCCTGCTGCTTTAATAATGCTCTGCCTTCTTCTGTCTTGTACTGCTTTGAACGAGCCATTGCCTGATCAAAATCAACAAGGTGAC
>JAILGH010000017.1 GCA_024697025.1 Pseudobutyrivibrio sp. | reverse complement strand
GGAGCAACCATTGCTGAAGCAGAAATGGCTTGGGAAGACAAAAAAGTGGCATGGCTCTTACCAGAACAAGAAGAGTATGCTGATGTATTCAAAAATAATGGATGGACAGTACTGCTAAGCAGTGAAGAGATAAACATCAATGTATTTGGAGGAACTGTAAATGAGTAATAAGCCAACAGTAGCTATATCAGCTGATTTTTTGACTGCATATGCAGCACTGCCAAGGCAGAAACAGGGCAAGGTAACTGAGTTTTTTAACAAGTTTAGAAATGATCCTACACACCCTGGAATCAATTTTGAGAAGATAAATGAAGGAATAGACAAGAATATTTGCTCTGTAAGAATTGATGATACTTATAGGGGAATCATTGTGCGTGAGCCGGAAAGTAATGTTTATATTCTTCTTTGGGTAGATCATCATGATGAGGCTTATGCGTGGGCGAAGAGGAAGAAGTGCTCAATTAATAAGCTTACAGGAAGTGTACAGATTTTTGATGTTCAAGAGGTCATCGAAGAGCAAAACACAATTGATGAGCCAGCATTATTTGCAAGTATCTCGGATGAGGTGTTTGAGAGAATTGGACTTCCTGAAGAGCAACTTCCTATGATTAAAGCAATTAAGACATTAGAAGGACTTCATTCCTTAAAGGCAGCTATTCCAGAGGATGCTTTTGAAGGGCTGGAATGGCTTGGGAATGGATTTACTGTAGACGAGGTTTTGTCTACCCTTTATCCAGAAACTGAGCATGTTGATGTTAAGGATAATGACTTTGCAGCCGCACTTCAAACAGACGCAAGTAAGAAGAGCTTTGTAATTGTTGATGGTGAAGAAGAACTTCAAGCCATTATGCAAGAGCCTCTTGAAAAGTGGAGAATTTTCCTTCACCCAACACAGAGAAAAGTTGTAGGTAAGAAGTTTAATGGTCCAGCAAGAGTGTTAGGCGGAGCAGGAACAGGAAAGACAGTTGTTGCTATGCATAGAGCAAAAATGCTTGCTTCAAACTTGAACTCAGATGGAAAAATACTTTTTACGACATACACTAAAAATCTGGCAGAAGATATTAAGGATAATCTTAGAAAGATATGCTCTGCCGAAGAAATGAAGAGAATAGACATCATCAATCTTGATGCATGGGTTTCTAATTTTTTGCGTAGACAAGGATATGAATATCAGATTGTTTATGATGAAGAGGTGGATAAGGCTTGGAGAGATGCAATAGCGATAGCTGGAGGAGAATTAAGCTTTGTAGAAAACTTCTATAAGGATGAATGGGTTAAAGTTGTTCAGGCGCAGGAAGTCTATGATAAGGTGGCTTATTGCAAGGCACCAAGAATTGGTAGGGGAGTACGTCTGGATAGAAAAATTCGTATGCAAATATGGGATGTGTTTGATGAATATCAGAACATCATGAACGAAAAGTTGCAGCGAGATGTTGAGACAGCAATGTATGAATGCCGAAAGATTCTTGAAAATAAGAAACTAACAGGTCAATATACGTCCATTATTGTTGATGAAGGTCAGGATCTTAGTCCAAGTGCTTATAGATTGCTTAGATCACTTGCCGGTGAAGAGCATGAAAATGACATTTTTATCGTAGGCGATTCTCATCAGAGAATATATAGAAACAAAGCAGTTCTTTCAAAATGCGGTATCAATGTGCGTGGAAGAAGTAGCTATTTGAGAATCAACTATAGAACTACAGAAGAAATTCGTAAGTTTGCATTTGGATTGCTTAATGGTGTTTCTTTTGATGATCTGGATGAAGATTATGATAACGGCAAAGGTTGTCAGTCTCTTACACACGGTGATAAGCCGGAGATTAAGGAGTTTGCAACTCCAGAAGAGGAACTCGATTTCCTTGTAACTAAGATTAAAGATATGGAAGCAAACGGCATCGAGCAGAAGAATATCTGTATTGTAGCAAGAACACATAAGCTTCTTGATAATTATATTGCCGGTCTTCAGAGAGCAGGTATTAAGTCTTTCGAAATTAAGGCCAATAAGACAGATGATCGTTCTTTTGATGGGGTGAGAATTGCTACCATGCATAGAGTGAAGGGCCTTGAGTTCGATCACGTCTTTGCTGTTGCGGTAAACAAAAAGGTGCTTCCGTTTGGAACAAGAGCAGACTTTGAAGATGATATTTCTCTTGAGGAATTCAGAACCGGAGAGAAGTGTCTGCTTTATGTCGCTCTTACAAGAGCAAGAAAGAGCGCGTGCGTGACATGCTATGGCGGATTAAGCGAATTGATTGTGTAGGATTAGTCATATTCAAATATGAATCTGTCATTAATCAAATTATTATATAAATAGAAATTTTTTGGGGGAATAGAATGAAGTATTCTGATAAAACAAAACCTGGAATGGCAGATCCGTATTGGTATGAATGGTCAGTTGGACAGTTATATATTGTTGATATGCTTAATCCTGACAGTCATATTCAGTATGTTGAATTGCAAAAGGATGTACAACTGGGACTTGATGATGTGGTTGTAACATATGATGATGGAACGACACGTTTTATCCAGGTTAAGCATACTAGAGCCGAGGATACTTTAACCTTTGGAGACCTTGTTTCGACAAAAGAAACTAAGAGTTCTTTGTTAGGTGAGTTGGCTTCTTCGTGGGGCAAAGAAAAAGATAACTATATTAAGTCCGAAGTATATATTTTTACAAATAGAAGAGCTGGAAATAGAGCGGCTTCGGCTGGTACTAATAACAGTACGAAGCGTCCGCCACTAACTAAATTTTATAAAGAATTGCAGAAGAAAGTTACAGAGGTTGATTCTTTTGAAAAATTGCAATTCGAAGGATACGAAGAAGCGTGGAAGGAATGGTGCGAACAATTATCTGGTATTTCTAATAATTCAGATAAGCTATTATTTTTAAGGAGTTTACATATTGAGACGGAACAATCAGATCTTGGACAATTAGGCAATGAAATAAAAGATAAATTAAAATCATATCTTTTGGTGTCTGATGAAACAGCAGAAATATTATTATCAAAATTAGATCATGCATTAAGGGATTGGACAGTTTCTAGCAGAAAAAGTTCGAGAATAACTGTCGAAGAATTGTACTCAGCGTTATCTGCTAAAGAAAATGTCATTTCCTATAATCATGACATAATTCCGGTAAATCCATTTTTCTCTAGCAGAAAGGAATTAGTAGATAGATTGGAGTTAAGCCTTCAGAAAAATACTCAAAGAGTGATTTATTTATCTGGTGTTCCAGGGACTGGAAAAACAAATATTGTTAGTAAACTGTGTTGCAAAAAAGATAGCATTATTGATATTCGTTATTATGCGTATGAACCAATAGATCCAGGAAAAGAATATCTACCTGCGGATGTTTCTGAAAGAGTCGATCGAAATGTATTTTGGGATACATTGTTAAACCAGTTAAGAGAAATTTTGCGTGGTCAATTATATAGATATAGGGTTCCTGTTTCTACTAGTTTTATGAGACTTGAAGATAAAAGAAGAGAGTTCTTTAGAATTGCGTCAGAATTTGCAAGTAATCGTGGACGGGCTTTTGTTATTGCAATAGATGGTTTGGATCATGCAGCTAGAGCTGGGATTACGGAGAATACTTTTTTGCCTTCTTTACCTAATCCAGAATATATCCCAGATAATGTTGAAATTTTAATTGCTGGTCAACCGAAGGAATACTATGGTAATTACCCAGATTGGCTGTTTTCAGATTCATCTAATATAAAGGAATTTGAGGTTACTAATATTCAAAAAGATGACATAAAGTCACTAGTAGACGAAAAATGTCATAATCTGTCAGAGAGTAACAAGGCTATAGTTACTGATATTGTATGTAAATATGCAGGTGGGAATACTTTAGCTGCCATTTTTGCTGTTTATGAAGCAGTAAACTGTGATGATCCTGCTATATTAGATGATAGGCTTAGAGAAAGAAAACTAAGTGGGAATATTCAAGAGTATTATAAACAAATTTGGGAAGATGCAAAAAAGAAGATGCAAATCCCATTTGTTGATTATAAGATGGCTGGAGTGTTTGCTTTTTTTAATGAAGCTATAAGTGCAAGTAAGCTAAATATGATTTTCAAAGAAGAGGGGATAAGTACTTCAGCTTGGAATAATGTGTTGAAGGCATTGAGCCCACTTCTTCAAGAAAAAAATGGTTTGTATACAATACTACATAATGATGTTCGTGTTTATTTATCTAGTATTATTGGAAGAGACGTTGAACATGTAAAAGAAATATATTCAGGATTGGTGAATTATTATCTCTCTCTTGAAACGAAGAGTATTGGATATTATAGAGATATTTTTCGCTTTTTGATTTCGGCTGGAAGAATAAGCGAATTTAAGAGCATTTTTTCTCCTGAATATGTTATAGAAGCATATGTTAATGGTATTGAACTAGATGTAATAAGGAAAAATACTGATGAATTAATGCGATTTGCTATAAGCGAAACACCGCTTGATTGGGACAATCTTCGTTGTCTTACAATGGGATACTTAACGATTGAACAAATTGATAGAAGTTCAGATGAAATATTAGATGCTACTTTTCGCAAAACTAGAAGAAGTATAAATGTACAGCCTTATGAATGCTATATTACTCCTGCTGAAAAGTGGAATGTCAATATTTTATTAGATGTGTTACAACTCGTTGATAATTTGTTTGAAAATAATGAAATAGATAGAGGGGAAAATTTATTTTTAAATTGGTTTGATGATGCAAGTATTACTGAAGTCATAAAAATATTAAATGATGAAGATAAAGATCATTACTCAGGAAACGGAAAAAAGGTAGCAGATTTATTAGCAAAAGCGTGTGTTAATTGTGGAAACTACAAATTATTATGTGATTTATCAACGGTAGAAAACAAACACTTTATAGTGGAGTTTGTTGAACAGGCAGAGAGTCTAATTATTGAAAAACTTCATGGTAGGGAATTAGAAGAAGCGTTAAACTCTTTAGATATACTTTTGATTGAGCCGATAATTGTTGGTATTAAGAAACTGCTTGATGCAAATAGATTTGAGGATATTACGGCTATTAGACAATCTCTTCAGAGAAGGAAAGTAACGAATCCTATGAGCAAATTGTTACTGACTTTTTTGAAGATAATAACTGGAACCGTTGATTGGGAAGTAGAGGATTCTGTAAACATATGGGAAGAGATTGAAAGCGTAAAACTGCCAGATGAGGAGATAGAAAATCTAATGGCTTATTATAGCGTTTATGCGCTTGTTGCTGCATATCTTCAAGATAAAAGTCGATCTATTGTTGCAAATGAAGTCACTAATATGTATATTGCGGCGCATAAATATCAAAAGCCTAGATATTTTTTGCTTTATTTTAACGCTGTCTCATATTTGGGAAAATGGTTAAAAGCTAGAAATGAAAACAAGCATTTTTATGAGTCTGTTGATGATTTAAAGCAGATTATACGCAATCTTTATTGTAAAAAATGGAAGCATAGTGAAACGGATTTTGAAACCTTTAATCTTAGAGCATATATATTAAAAGCCTATATATTGTTAGTTGAAAAGGAAGATGAAAAATTCAAACGGCCTGTAGAGTGTGAACTTGACAATGTATTTATAGATAATCCTGTTAATCAATTGATGGATCCTGGTATGTTGTTATTCAGAAATAATACTCAAAGAATACAGAGTTGGATTGATGAATGGTTGGCTGATGATGGGAAAGTGTGGACTGAACCTCTTGGCGAAAGAAACAGTATTATAAAAAAGTTTACTGATGCCAAAGAAAAGTATGATTATGAAAATGCTTTGAGCTTGAGGGGAGCAATAGATAAAGTAAAATGGTCAATTATTGGATTTGCTTCGAATAAAGAATACTGCGTTAATAACCTTTTAAATTGGTATAACAAGCTTGTTGATAAGAATCCTGAATTCATACTGAAGTATGGTGAATACATAAAAAATATTTCTGATCAAATCTCTGTGTTAGGCGACAATAGAATGGATTATACGCTTGATTGCAAAATCTATTCTGATATGGGGAGCCTGGGGGATTCACAGATACTGAATATGTTAAAGAATCGCCGAATATTTAGCCAAAGTATCGCACAACCATCTTATCTTGTAGAAATGATAATTGGCTATCTTAAAGAGCATAATAAAACCAAAGAACAGCTGCTTTTTTTATGGTCAGTGGGAATTGGCTTACTAGATTGGAGAGTAGAGAGTGACTATAGCACTATTGTATCGCTACAGCGAGCAATTGAAAAAAATGCAGCAAGAAATGGAATTGTTGATATACGAGCGAATCTTTCTGAACTTGGACCAGCCTATGTTGATTTGACGGCTAATCCGGTATTATTTGAAATCCCAGATCGTTGGTGTGATGATGAGGAAAAGAGCAAGGATGTAGAGGATTCTAACAGAATAATTGAGGCGTATTATAATAACGATAAGGATTCACCAAAAAACCATGAAGTCTCAACAGCGTTAAAAACACTTTATTATGCAGATTCATTATCTGATGAACAAGTGGAACATATGCTATCATATGAAATTAGAAAATCTTCATATGGGCTGAGAGGTAATAGCATTATAGAATTCTTGCTTGAAATTGGAACGGAACAAGCTGTTGATAAGGCGGTTACGGAGTTTATTCATAATGGACTCAATAGTTACTTTTATCCTGCGCAAGACCTACCACTATTAATTGGCTGGAGGTTATGGGCAAAAGGTAAGGAATATACGGTAACTAGTTTAGATGACTTGATTTCTACCATTAATTGTTGGATGACAGCTGCAAATAATATTAAAGCACCAACACTAGATGAAGGATATGATTATTCCAATTATTATTCGTGTGAGGATAAAGAATTATATGAAGTACTTGTTGAAATCCTCCTTATGATAATAATTTCCGAAGATGCCGATGCTGCTAGAACTGCTTTGGGAGGCTTGGCTGCATGTTTACGAGTTGATAAGCGGGTTCTGTATTTAATTGAAAATAGCTGGGGACATATGCATTATCGTGCTAAAGAGTGGATACTTATGATTTATGAGTTGGTTTATATGATGTGTCCTGACTCAAGAGCTGAGATATATAATTGTTTAGTAAAGCATTCAAAAGATGATGATTTCAATGTTGCCTTATATGCAAGTATTCTCTGTGAAAATATAGATTGTAAATTTGAAAAAAATTTTTCAATTGAAGAAAAAGAATTTTTTGCAGATATTCCAGAATATAGTCAGAAGCGTTTAATTAAAACAAAAAGAACCACTCCATGGATTACCGGATATGATTGCGTGATGGAACAGATAGAGAGGTTAGAGAAACGATTGAATTGTGGTTTGGAGGACCTGGAGAGGAGAACAGCTTCATATTCAAATAGCATAGATGATGACTTTTCTTTACTACCCTTAAATAGGCAAAAAAGTGGAGGATGTTTGGTTGTATGTGACAAAGTAAATAGTGCATTTTTCCGAGTTTTATATAAGGACTGGTTTGAGGGAAGGTGGAAAGGCCTTGAATCAGAATTGGCGAGAGTAATACTATCTGCTTCTGAACCATATACTTTACTTGTTTCGCCGTCAAAATGGCCTTGGAACAATAATAAGTTTTTCACTTACGCAAAAGATGTTATTTTACAAGAAGAAGCTGCACGAAATAAAAACATTGAAGCTGTACTACAAACAGGTATTGGAAGTGATGAGGTAGTGTTGGCTGGCTCAATTGAAGATTATACATACAATCAAAAAGTTTTTGGGTATCTCTTGAGTTACTTGAATATTCCAGAAATGAAAGAACAATATGCTTTGCCAGTGTTTGAGAGAAATGCTAGGTTGTATTTGCTAGAGAGAAAAGATTATGTCGAAGGCAAAAGTCCAAACATTTCCATACATCAGAACGGAATCGAAAGTTTTAAGCAGAGCAATATTATGTGTGGATTCAGAAAAACGATTCTTTCAGAATTTAAATGGATTGTTCGATTTGATAATGGTGGGTTAAAACTTTTTGATAGAGATAATAAAGAAGTAGGTAGATTTGAGTGTTATTATGGCGTTCATACGGACATAGCAAATCGAAATCCATCAAATCAACCATACTTGCAGCGTTGGATAGTTGACATAAATGCTTTTGAGAAAGAAATAGAGAGATGGGGCTGCCCATATGAAGTTAAAACAGTAACGGCCTCATTGACTGAAAATGCAGATGCTTAATTAATGAAATAAGGTTATATATCCAAAGAGGGCGACAATTAATTATTGTTGTCTTCTTTCGCATTTTTTAGTTATATCACAACAACAAACGGCACATTTTAAGGGATAAACTTGGTCAATATATAAAGTCGCGCTCCTAAATAACCATCTCGCGTTAATGTTTGGCATGATTTTATGATACGGTTGTTACCAGAAGGAGGATTGTGATATGGATTTTTTAGATAAGACTTACATTGATAATGGCATAACGTATTACATCGATGTTGAAGCATTGAGCGTAGAAATTGATCTTAGACGAGGGGAAGAAGGAGTAGAGAAGTTTATTAATTCTCTTCCAGACAGTTCAGATATGCCTAAAGGCCGAACTGTTCTTGATTGGATTAAAAAGACACATGGTCCTCGATACATAGAACAGTTAAAGTGCTTACTAGATGCTTTATCAATTGAATACGGGAGAGTAATGATTCCGGAGGATGTTGTATTAGATCCAGACTATGAACGAAAAAAGTTAATTGAGCGAGAGCTGAAGCTTAATGAAGTTAGGAAAAGACTTGGTCTTGATGCTTTCTTTTTTGCACATTACCTTTTCTATTTTGGGTCTTATAGAATTAGCCCGTTCAACATGAAAAGAGTTTTTGATGGAAAAATGATTGCACCTAGGGAATTCCTTGATGATGTAGAAGAACTAATAAAACGCTACGATAAGGAGCCGGTATATTTAGAAGAGTTTAAACCAAGTTTTAAATGGAGTAATACAGATGATAGAAGTTTACGAAATAGGTTTAAAATCATTTTTCCCGGATATGAACTTGTATCAAAAGTTCTTCGTTATGAGTTTGGATATAATATATCAAGATGGCAGTTAATGCTGGTTATAAACGGATTATATAGTCCGTCTCCCGTATTGACTAGTGCGCTTGAGGAGATTTATAAGGTGGCAAAGCAACATATTATAGCAAATATTTTTGGAAGCGACTATTTGGACTGTGGATATTGCGCGCCAATTGAGAAAGTATCAAAGGGTGAGTGGTTCGTTCCGATAATATTGGGAAATGATTCTATTATCACGAGGCATTTCAAATACAATAAAATGGAGAAATTCTGTAAGTTGAATGAAAAGCGCATGTGGACTTCGTGCGCACACGATATGAATATTAGTTCAATATGGGATATTCAAGACGCTGTTGAGATTGCTCAGGAGAATTTTTCAACTGTATTGGTTTATGCTAACTGGGATTATGTAGATGAAGATTTAAAGGCTCTTTTATGTAATTACTCAAGAAATCACAATGTCCCTATACAATACATGTTCAAAGATAATCGTATAGCATAGCTTTTTGGCCTGTCCCTATAAAAGGACAGGCTTTTTGTTACCATAGGTATCATAAAAGGGGGAGTGCACGATTTTCGCGGCTGTCAGATATTTTCGTTATTTTGTAGATTATTGTTGCAAACAAGTGTTCGCGGTGATATACTTTCAAATAGGGAGTAAAGAAAGCAGATTGCTTCCTTTAGAAAGGAGCGGCGTATGAGACATAAATCTACAGAGCTTATGGGTACTATTAAGGCATTTGTAGAAGAATACTACAAAAATTATCGCCACTCACCGTCTACAACAGAGATTGCCAATGCGGTCGGTATTGCTAGAGGAACTGCATATAAGTATCTGTTAGCCATGAATGAGAATGGCATGATCAGATATGATGGCCAGCAGATTTCTACTGAGCAGACCGAGAAGGTTCAGACAGAGTTTACAAGCGTAGCACTTCTTGGTGCTGTTTCCTGCGGCGTTCCCACACTGGAGGAAGAGTATGCAGAAGAATATGTGTCATTGCCTGTTTCTATGTTTGGCAACGGAACTTTTTTCTTATTAAGAGCAAATGGCGAGTCCATGATTGATGCTGGAATCTCTCCCGGAGATCTGGTACTTGTCAGAAAGCAATCAGAAGCCACGGATGGCGATATTGTTGTTGCACTTGTAGGGAATGAGAACACGCTGAAGCGCTATTTTGTAGACAAAGAG
>JAILGH010000094.1 GCA_024697025.1 Pseudobutyrivibrio sp. | reverse complement strand
GTCAGATGAAGTATATTCTCAACCAATTTATTATGGTGAAGTAATTATTAATATTTTTGAACAAAGTGATTATAAGTACAGTTGTGTTGATAATATTGCTGAGGGAATGTGGATTAATTATTTTAACATTATTCCATTTTACGAAAATCATGTAGTTGACTGTTTTGGTTTCTGGAACAATAAAGATGAGCTAAAGGATGTGACAATTGAAGGGCAGAACATTAAAGATTTTTATGAGCTAAATTATGATGATGGCACCTCGTATGTCATGTGGAAACTTAGTTTAGATGACGTGCAGGATAAACTAAAAGCAATAGAAGGAGATGTAACTCCTAGTTTGATTATAAAAACACTAGATATAAAAACAAAAAATAAAGATTAAATGTTAATAAGGATGTTTAACTATGGCAAAAGATATTTTTATTGATACCGAAGTTTTTACAGAAATTGAACAAGGGATTATTTCCACAGCAGAAATCTGCAAATTAGAGGAAGCTGAGGTTGGTGATGCAAGGCTGGTTGGTGGAACCAATATTATGTCTGCATTAAGGGGCAGTTCTATGGAACTTAATGAACTTATGGATAAATACAAAGGTCACTCCATGGATGTTTTACCACAGTCTTTGGACAATATAAAGCAATCACATATTAACGCTGATAAGAGCGCAGCGAATGCCATAGGGCATATGTTTAAGTAGGAGAGAAATAATGGCAAAGAATAGTAGTATGGCTGGAGAATACCGAGCAGAGATTGAAAGGCTCAGGATTCAAATTGATAACTATCAGAGGATGATAGGCGAATTAAATAGTAGAGCCGGAAGAATAGCTGAGGAGCAGCGAAATTTATCTGCTGTTAATAACAGTGAGCGAATATACGACTGCACATGTTCAGGTACTTGGAAAGGTGCAACTAATTATCAGATGCAAAATTTTCAAGAAGATATGACAAGTAAGGTTTCTGACAGGATATCATCAGTTGATTCATTACTTGGTGATATAAACCGCGCAGTACGTCGTTTGCAGGATTTGATTGAAGATCGTAGGCGAGCCATGAGCCGACTGCAGAGTATGATTTAATCGTAGAATAGCTTGCGTAAAATCTTTTTTGCCACAAATTCACAGGGATTTCTTTTACACGATTCCTGAACACAAATTTACGATGTTTTTATGTTTAATAAGATTGAATGCTAATGTAATAAGTGATAAAATTTGATGTAATTGATAATAATTTAACGAGCGGAGGTTAATATGGATTTTCAAGCAGAATATAAGAAAAAACTTACTACCGCAGCAGAGGCTGTCAAGGTAGTAAAGAGTGGAGATTGGGTAGACTACGGTTGGTGTACAGGTACACCTGATGTACTTGATAAGGCTTTAGCTGCACGTACAGATGAGCTTAAAGATGTCAAGGTTCGTGGTGGTATCATCATGAAGCTTCCAGCTATCTTCGAGCGTGAGGATGCAGCAGAGCACTTCACATGGAATTCTTGGCATATGGGTGGTATCGAAAGAAAGCTTATTGCTAAGGGCTGCTCTTTCTATGCACCTATCAGATATTCAGAGCTTCCTAGATACTATCGTGAGCACATCGAGCCAAACGATGTCCTTATGATTATGGTTGCGCCAATGGACAATCATGGTTTCTTCAACTTTGGTCCTAATGCTTCACATCTTATGGCTGCAGTTGAAAAGTCTAAGCATATAATTGTTGAGGTTAACAAGAACATGCCTCGTTGCCTTGGCGGCTTTGAAGAGGGCGTACACATTTCAAAGGTTGATGCTATCGTAGAGGGTGATAACCCAGCATTACTTGAGATGGGTGGCGGCGGAGCTCCTACAGATGTAGATAGAGCAGTTGCTAAGCTCATTGTTGAGGAAATCCCAAATGGTGCTTGCTTACAGCTTGGTATCGGTGGTATGCCTAACACAGTTGGTGCAATGATTGCTGAGTCAGATCTTAAGGATCTTGGTGTTCATACTGAGATGTATGTTGATGCATTTGTTGATATTGCAAAGGCTGGCAAGATTACTGGTGCCAAGAAAAATATCGACAGATTCCGCCAGACATATGCATTTGGTGCAGGTACTAAGAAGATGTACGATTACATGGATGAGAATCCAGAGCTTATGAGTGCACCTGTTGATTATACAAATGATATCCGTCAGATTTCTGCTTTAGATAATTTCATTTCAATCAACAATGCAGTTGATGTAGATTTATTTGGTCAGATTAATGCTGAGTCAGCTGGAACAAAGCACATCTCTGGTGCAGGCGGACAGCTTGATTTCGTTCTTGGTGCTTATCTTTCAAATGGTGGAAAGAGCTTTGTATGCCTTTCATCTACATTTACAACTAAGGATGGCACAGTCAAGAGCCGTATCCGTCCAACACTTGCAGAGGGCTCTATCGTAACAGATACACGTTCTAACACACATTATCTTGTTACAGAGTATGGCAAGGTTTGTCTCAAGGGTCTTTCTACATGGGAGCGCGCAGAGAAGATTATCGGAATTGCACATCCAGACTTTAGAGATGAGCTTATCAAGGAAGCTGAGGCTATGAATATTTGGAGACGTTCAAATAAATAGAGCAATATTTTCTTTCAGAAAATATTGGTCAGGTACGAAGACTATACAAAAGCCCAATATTGTTGGGCTTTTGTTATTGCTTTATAGGATTTATCTGGAGTATACTAAACATAAATAATCTAAGAAGTTGGAGGTAATGTTATGTCAGAAAGAAAAAAATACGCTCTTCTCGCTATTGTTGGGTTGGTTATAATTTGTATTAGTCAGACATCTGCAATAAAAGAGTTTATTCAGGGAATACTTCTCGGTTTTGCTCTTGTTATTGAGCTTTTCTCTATTTACAAGTTATCTAAGGAAGACAAATCACCAACACAGGAGTAACGCAAATGGATTACAAGTTTGCCACACTAGAGGACATAGAAGTTTTGACATCATCGAGGGTAGAGGTGTTGCGAGCAGCTAATAAGCTTAGCGACTCAGTTGATATGAGTCAAGTTGAAAAGGAGTCATTTGAGTATTATAAGAAGGCATTGGCAGACGGCAGTCATGTGGCTATTTTAGTTATGGATGGAGATGTGGTTGTTGGTGCCGGTGGTATAAGCTACTATACCGTTATGCCTACATTTCATAATCCTACTGGCAAGAAGGCATATGTTATGAACATGTACACTAGGCCAGATTACAGGAGGCAGGGAATCGCCATGAAGACCTTGGACTTATTAATTAAGGATGCTAAGGAAAAGGGTATTCAAGAGATTACCTTGGAGGCTACTGATATGGGTAAGCCTTTATATGAAAAATACGGATTTACGATAATGAAATCCGAGATGGAGCTTATTTAGAAAAAATGCAGACTAATGAGTAAACTCTCATCAGTCTGCTTTTTTTTACCTGAGTTCTGAGTATCCAAAACTATTTACGATTGCATCAATAGGTACTCCCTGTTTGCAAAGTGGGCAATCATGGAGTGGATATGATTGGTAGTTTGGAATATCTTCTTCAGTGAAAACGCTAATAACAGGAATCTCACCTACCTGACGGACTGCGGAAAAGATTGCGCAGGCTCCGCTGATTTTGGCTCCGTAGTATCTAACGCAATCAGCTAAACTTTGAAGTGTGCGACCGGTACTTAATGAACCAAATAATAAAAGTACATTTTTGTCGCGTACTGTAAGTTGCATATTATCACGGAAAATACTTTGGCCGGTGGATGTGAGTTCTGGCGAAGTTACATAGATAGTTTTATGTTGATTGTAGTTGGCAACGCCTGCTTTGGTAAGCTCCATAGCAAGGAATGTTCCTACAACCTCCATATCATCGGCACATACGATTGTATCTACTGGAGTTGATACAGAATAGTGCATAGCTAAAAGCTGTGCTACACCTTGCGCCTCATTACAACGAGTTTTCATTGTACCAATTTCCATATAGTTAGTGATGTGGGAATGGTTGGTTGCAAAGTGTCCTGGAATGATTTTTAAAGCAACGTCGGAGTTCAAAGGTGCTGGAATCTTTGTATAGTCTTTTAGCATATATATCCCCTTTCTACATTTAAATTCACATAGCTAAATAAAAATCCTTCTCTTTGATAATTCAAGTATATCACAGCTTACAATAAAATATTATAAAATTTCACGACATTTCACAAAAAGAGGTGTATGTTATCAGAATTATCTGATACTTAAAAAGGGGTATAACTAATCTTCGTTTTCAGGGGATTGGGTTATGTCCATAATGTCTCTAGCTGTTCCTTTCCAATGAGTACCGTAATATTTTTCGCGGTACTTTTTTGGCGTAAGGCCAGTTTCCTTTTGGAAAAGCTGACAGAAATGAGACTGGGAAGTAAATGAAAAATAATTTGCAATCTCTACTAATGAATAATCGCTGTATCTCAATAGATTCTTGGAAGCCTCTAGCTTAGCTGTGCGAATATAATCGCTTGTAGAGGTGTCAAGCTCTTCTTTGAAAAGTCTAGATATATAGCTGGCAGAGTTGCTAGTGTAGGCAGCCAAATCCTTGACAGTGATTCGTTCCTTTAAATGAGAATATATGTAGTTGAGACATTCAGTCATAGGACGTGAGAGATTGGCGCTTCGATGAAGCACAATCATTTTGTTGGTGTAGTCCAAGACCATTTTGTCATGAACAGCTTCTAATTCTTCAAGGGTATCTATATCATCTAGCTGCTGAATATAAAAGTCGCTAAGTCTATAGGCCTTTTCCATTTCCATTCCGTTATCTACACAAAGTCTTGTGATAAGAGCAACAGAAATAACAAAGTGATATTTGAAACTCTGAACTAAATCTCTCGATAGTCTACCTATACCATTGGAATTTAAAAATTCATGATTGGCAATATTTTCTTGTATTGCTTCAAGATTGCCCTCTGCAACGTGACGATAGAAAAGCAATTCTCTATTCTGATGATTATGATTTTGGGATTCGACGTCGTCGTGCTGATATGTAACCCAATCTTTTTCCTGCTTCATTGTGGCCTCCTGAAAGATAGCAAGCTAATAACTGGCTAGAAAAATATACGCCCCCCAACAGTTATCAAAACAATAGCATGGATTTTATATTTTATCAATGAATTTGATATAGAAAAAACACCCTAAAAATTAATATATAAAACGTTTAAGGGAGACACCCGAAAGTTTTTTCTAAAGGAGGAAAAAGTAATGAAAAAAAGAGTAGTTAGTCTTGCGCTTGCCCTTTCTATGGTGGCAGGACTTACCGCTTGTGGGGGCAACTCAACAGGGGAAGGCGGTAAAGAAGCTGCAACTAGCAGCTACGTTAGCTCAGAGGAAGAGGGCAAGGTAATTAATATTTACTGCTGGAATGACGAGTTTAGAACAAGAGTGGAGGCAGTATATGATCAGGTTGATCACACATCAGATGATGGTACTGTCACATATCTTAAGGATGGATGTGAGATTCACTGGACAGTAAATCCTAATCAGGATGGTGTATATCAGAAGAAGTTAGATGAGGCTCTTTTGAATCAGGCTGATGCAAAGGCTGACGACAAGGTAGATATGTTCCTTTCAGAGACAGACTATGTTGTTAAGTATACAGACGCTCAGACAGATATTGCAATTCCACTTACTGAGCTTGGAATAAATCCACACACAGATTTAGCTGATCAGTACGACTTTACTAAGACAGTAGCTTCAGATGCAAATGGTGTACAGAGAGGCTCTACATGGCAGGCATGCCCATGTCTTTTCGTTTATCGTAGGGACATAGCACTTGATGTATTTGGAACAGATGATCCAGATGAGATTCATGCAAAGGTAGCTGATTGGGCTACAATGAAGGCTTCAGGCAAGGAACTTAAGGATAAAGGATACTTTACACTTGCAACATCTGCAGATACATTCAGAGCTTATGGAAACAGCATTTCTGCTCCATGGGTAGAGGAAGGTAGCACAGAAATCAACGTAGACCCTCAGATTATTAACTGGATTAATGACTCTAAGGAGTGGATGGACGAAGGTCTTATTGACAAGAGCATCAAAGGTCAGTGGAATGATGACTGGAACAAGGCTATGAGTTCTGAGTCTAAGGTATTTGGTTTCCTATTTCCAGCATGGGGCATCGATTTCGTGCTTAATCCAAACTGGGATGGCGAAGCTGGTTCATGGGCTGTAACAGATGGTCCTCAGGCGTTTAACTGGGGTGGTTCTTTCGTACACGGATGCGCAGGAACAGATAACGCAGCTCACGTAAAGGACATCATGCTTGCAGTAACAGCAAACAGGGATAACCTTATGAAGATTACAAAGGATCATCTTGATTTTACAAATACACAGTCCGGTATGAAGAAAATTGCAGAGGATGAGAGCTTTGGTGCAGAATTCCTTGGTGGAGAAAATCCATTCAAGTATTTCCAGCCAGCTGCTTCATCTATCAAGATGACAACACTTTCACCTTACGATCAAGGTTGCGTAGAGCTTATTCAGAATTCATTTAATGATTACTTCCAGGGTCAGGTTGACTTTGAGACAGCTAAGGGTAACTTCGAGAGAGCAATCAAGGAAAGATACCCAGAAATCACAGTTGTTAACTGGCCATAATCTTCTTATATCTGTTGTTGTCAAAGTTTATAATTGCAGGTGTGGCCCTAGGTGGAGTAAAAGAATAGATTAGCTCTCCTTTGGAATTACACAAACCGAGCACATGAAATCATCATCTGCCCAGGTCTCAATTACAGAATTAATAGGAGCCTCCAAGGTGTTTATGGAACAAAGGTCTGCGGCAAGACCTAGACCTAGGCACTTTGTGTAGGCTTCTTTTTTAGTCCAGATTTGGTAAAAGGCGGTGGACTTTGCTTCGCCAGAAAAGCTGTTTACATACTCAATCTCGGAAGGATGAAATACCAAACGCATAACATCATATGGGGGTTCAGCGATTTTTTCTATGTCCACACCAATGGATTCATCTGTAGTGATACCTGCTATAACAGCACCCTTAGTGTGGGAAAAATTAAAATCAATAGCTGCGGCGTTAGGGTGGCAACTAGTATTTAAAACTGGCTTATGGTTTTCTTTATAATCAAAAATCAAATCACTGTTGCTACATTCAAGTAATCTTGTGATTCCAAGACGAGAAAGAAGAGCAGCATAAAGCGAATTGACCTTATCAGAATCAAACTTGTAGCGGTCAATCTTTATTTGCCTTTCAGGTGACACGTATTTTAGTAGCTTGTCGTGCTCTGGCTGCCAGGTTTTGGATGTGTTTTTCATTAAATAGATTTTTTCGTTCATTGAAGGTACGCTTTAAGTCTTTCTAGATTTTCAACAGCTGCAACTCTGCCTAAATCGTATACACGTTGCAGCTCCTCTGGATTCTTTTCTGTGGCTCCAATTTCAAGTGGAGCGGTAGGGCGGATAACGAATACATCGCCAGCTTGCTCCCTGTTTCTAATGTATTCCTTTTGCTTATTATACATTAGGTGGCGGTTTGCCATAGTTTTAATCATATTTTTGTACTTGCCAAGCTTTAGCTTGATTAAGCCCATATACTTCTGAGGCTTTTTAACATAGTCCTTTGGCTGAGTCTCTATGACAAGAATTTTGTCGCAGCCTTGAGTTTCCATAAATTCAAGTGGAATTGAATCGCTCATACCTCCGTCTAAATATAGTCCATCTTTAATCGAAACTGGGCGAGAGACTACAGGCATAGAAGCTGAAGCTCTAATCCATTTGATATCCTCACCGTCAGGACTATCAGAAGGATTGTCGCATTTATGATATACCGCATTTCCGGTATTGATATCTGTGACAACACAGTAGAAATCCATTGGATTGTTATAAAAGGTTTTGGTGTCCCACACATCTAGCTCATAAGGCAAGGTGTCGTAGCAGAAAGGAACGTTGTAAATGTCGCCAGTCTTAATCAGTGAGCCAAGGCTTGCATAGCGCTTGTCGTTGCAATACTTCTTGTTGTATCTAAGGGGGCGGCCAATCTGCTTAGACTTGATATTAACCCCAAAGGTTGCGCCGGCAGAAACACCTACACCGCAGTCAAACTCAATATTGTTTTCCATCAATACATCTATAACACCACAGGTGAACATGCCTCGCATGGCACCACCTTCCATTACTAATCCCTTTTTCATATCGCCTCCGTACAGAACTTTTTTTGTATTTGTAATGATTAATCATACATACAAAAAATAGTAGCATAAATTGAGCCATAACACTATAACAAGGTAAGTGTAATAGTGGGAGATTGCTCAGACACACTATATTTAAAGTAAGACTCCCCTATAAGGTATATGGACCCTAGTTGCCTGATTTGTGGAATGAATCTAGTGGAATAGAAAATGAGTTTTGAAAGATATGGGCAGACCGAGCCATGGACGGCGAGGTCAAGGAAAGTTGAACACGGATGTGAATCTTGACTGGTGCCCATA
>JAILGH010000059.1 GCA_024697025.1 Pseudobutyrivibrio sp. | reverse complement strand
GCGCAGTAGTTTAAGCATATCTTTTTTTGTCATGTATAACTCCTTAAAAAAACGAAAAACTTTCACTAGTATATCAACTGAAATCTATTTTTACAATCAATCGTGACAAATTTGTTAATTTTTTGCCTTTCGTTTGACTTTAATTTTTCGTAAGTCTACTATGAAATTACAAAGTGGAGAATATGGCTAAAACTGCAGATTGTGGAGATATTGAGGGAAAGAGTATGAAAAGGTTAGTTTGCGTGAAAAAATCTATATTGGCTATATTGCTTGCTTTCGTTACATGCGCGAGTTTTGTATTGTTGCCAATAGAGGCACAGGCGAAAAAGGATAAGGGAGCGACCTATGCGGTGGGGGATAATATTTCCTTTGGTGTGCTGGATGGCAAGGTTTTAAGCTGGACCATTCTTGAATATGATGATAAAACAAAAATAGCTTTTGTCGTTGGAAGAAAGGCGTTATCAACAATTTCAATCACAGATTATAGACGTTCAATCGATCAACTGTATCGCAATACAGGACAAACGGCGGGTTATGTCAGATGGTCGGAGAATTATTGGCGAGGATGGTGTAACGAGGTGTTCTATCGCAATAATTTTACTGACGAAGAACGAGAGATGATACAAAAAACAACTCTCTCGGAAAAGGATGCCAGAAGCAGTATCCTGAATTATTATCACAATAAGGAATTAGATGCTTTATTTGCGAAGGGAACTGCTAAGAATTCCATCAATATGGCTATATACAATTCGCAGACCACCACATCAGACTATATCTTTTTCATGTCAGTGGATGAATATATTAAATATAAGGATAAAATGGGCTTTTCAGAGTCGTCGAATATATGGCCACTTCGAACAAATGCCTACGATGATCCAGTGCAGGGACTTTTTGTAAACGAGAGGGATAAAATGATATATCGCCAATACTACTATAGTGGCGATGCCATCAGACCAGCTATGTATGTAAAGCTTGGCGAGGTAGAGGTAGACGATACAAAAAATAGTACTACTACCACTTCTAAGACAGATGAAAACACTGCAAAAAGTGATACTAAGGCCAGTGACGCTAATACAGATACAAAGGCTACAAATACGGATGCCAAGGACACAGATGAAAAAAACACAAAGGCTGCAAGTAACACAGCAGAAAAAGCAAAGACCATAAAAAAAGCATCCTATGCGAATAATGGTACCAATACAGGAAATGTTACACTTCCGGATGACTCTTCTTATTCTATGAAGAAGGGCTCTACAGCACAGATTGCAATTGATATGGAATATCTTAATAGCACGGATAAGGATTACACGGTCACCTATAAATCATCAAATGGCGGAGTGCTTACCGTGGATGCCAAGGGCGTCATGACGGCTAACAATTCTGGTGCATCAAATGTCACGGTCCGTATGAAAAAATCAAATGGAAAAATATATACAATGAGTTGTCGAATCGATGTCGACTGATAATCCACCCTCTGGCTAAGGCCAGAGGGTTTTTTATTTGCCGTTTCGCTTTATAAAACTTTTATATTTTTTTATTAGTATTATTTAGGGAATACATTTATACTATTGGTATAATCAATAAGAAATGAGGAGGATTAATATGTACTACGGATATGGTTTTGGCTATGATTGGACAATCATACTTGTTTTAATCGGTGCAGCTATTAGTGGACTTGCTTCCATGAATGTTAGAAGTACATACAATAAATTCAGTAGAATTAAAAATTATAGAGGAATAACATCCAATGAGGTGGCAGAGCACATACTTCATTCTGCAGGAATCTATGATGTTAGAATAGAACGAATCAGAGGTAATCTTACAGATCATTATTCACCTAACGAAAAGGTTTTAAGACTTTCAGATGCAGTTTATGGTCAGACCAGCGTAGCTGCCCTTGGAGTAGCTGCTCATGAATGTGGTCACGCCATTCAGCACCAGGAGGGGTATGCGCCTTTAAAGCTTCGTTCAGCATCAGTACCTTTGGCTAATATTGGTTCATGGATTTCATGGCCTGTTATCCTGATTGGTCTTATTATCGGGTACACACCTTTGGCACAGCTTGGTATTTTTCTTTTTACATTCGTTGTTGCCTTCCAACTCATAACACTTCCAGTTGAGTTTGATGCCAGTGCCAGAGCTCTTAAGATTCTTGAGAGGGATCATATTTTGGATGGTGATGAGCATGCAGGTGCTAAAAAGGTACTTACTGCAGCAGCACTTACCTATGTGGCAGCTTTGTTTGCAACCATACTTCAGCTTCTTAGATTGGTAATGCTTGTAAATGGCAGAAGCAGAGATGATTAATATATTTGATGAGAGAAATAATGTATTTAAAAGATATTATTAGAGTAACTTCATTAGACGATTTACAGCCTGACTATCCTATGGGTATTCTTATACTCACGGACAGCCAGGCTGTTATTGATGAGTGCAACAATAGAAATATTCCGGTGGCAGCCTTCGAGCATGAGGGCTCAGGTTATCTTAAGTGCGACCACATTCTTCTCAATGTGGATGATGTGGATGACGAGGATTTTGAAGATATCTACAGAAGATGCAGGGGGATTCCCCTCGACATATCTGATACAAAACGCACACATATCAGAGAATTTGGTATGGATGACCTTGATGATTTATTCGCGCTATATGCCAAACCGCATATGACGGATTACATGGAGCCGCTTTTTGAATACGAGGAAGAAAAGGCCTATGAACTAAATTATATCCGGTATATTTATAAACTATATGGGTTTGGAATGTGGTTGATTTATGATACAATCACAGATGAACTAATTGGTCGAGCAGGCATAGAAGTGCGTGAAACCTGTAAAAGGGACGGGCAGGCAGAGCTTGGATTTTGCATAGCGTCCGACCGCTGGCAAGAGGGGTTAGCTTACGAGGTGTGTTCTGAAATCGTAAGACTTGCCAGAGAACGATATGGGCTAACAAGCCTTATCGCCAGATGTGATCCTAAAAATATCGCGAGCCGCAGGCTCCTGGAAAAGCTGGGGTTTAATCTGGATGGGTATCAGCCTGACGGCGATTGTAGATATTTTATGGAGATGAGTTAGATGGATTTAAAGAATTATCAGCATGAGGTGGTTGTTACTGATGCAGGCCTTCCATTCAAACTTTTTTCTTTCGAAGGAGCGAATGGAAATTATATAAGAGATAAGCATTGGCATCGTTCAATTGAAATATTTGCTGTGTGGGAAGGAAAGCTGGAATTCACACTGCATGACAAAAAATTCCCTTTACAGGGGGGCGAGTTTGTCATTGTCAACAGCAATGAGGTTCACAGTATTGTGGCCCCTAATAAGAACAAGACAGTGGTTTTACAGATTCCACAGGATACATTCTCAGAGTATTTCACGGATGATCAGTTCATTTGGTTCTCGCATGGGGACAGGGAAACAGATCATCGTGTGTTCACCCTGCTTCAGGAAATGTACCTTATTTATACCAATGGTGAGGAGGGCAATAAGCTGCAGGTTCTCAGCCTTTATTATGAGCTTTTGTATATACTCGTTACAAAGTATCGTAAGTTTAATGTAAACGAGGATATTCTTAAGAGTAATAAGCAGCTGAAAAAGCTTTCAAACATCACCAGATATATGAAGGACCACTATTCTGAACCATTATCCCTTGAGATGATGGCAGAACAGTTTAGCTATTCACCTTCATATCTGTCTCGAATGTTCCAAAAGCATGCAGGTATCAATTTCAAGGATTATCTTCTTGGTATTCGTTTAGAGCATGCGGTTCGCGAGCTGGAGGAAACAGGTGGACAGATTGTAGACATTGCACTGGGCAACGGTTTCCCTAATTCCAAGGCATTCTCGAATGCTTTCCGAGAGAAATACGGCGTGCTACCTAGTGAGTACAGAAAAAAAGAAAATAAGGGATAAATTAAGGCTCTGGGGATTTCCCAGAGCCTTTTGCTTATTCTTTCATATATAAGAAACGTGTCTTTTTTAACAATATGGTGAGGATTATGTAGATAGCATAGATGACTAATCCAAGTCCAAATACTGCTAAGGCACAAATGCATAATTCCTTTACGAACTGGTGGAAATCGTTGTAAAGAACAGTAATCCAATCCCTTGTGAGCCATATACTATACACAAAGCCGTTATCATGAATAAGGTAAATCATGAAGGTTGCCTGGGCAATGGCATTGATAATTTTCAGAGATGGCATTTTAATGCGCAGGAACAACTCAAAAATACATATACCCAAAATAACTACAACAAAGCTATAGTTTTCGAATTTGGGTACGGACTGAATGAAATCGGCGGGTGGCAGTTTTAAGGTGTCGGTATTGTAGTAGTAGGTTTGGATTTTTCCTATAACAGTGTTGTGGTAGGAAATTCCAATTAGAATATTGGTAGCCACGATTATTACAATAAAAACATAGCCTCTGACCTTTTCAAATGGATTGTATTTTTTCATGTAGCCGCCCATGGCATAAAGGAACAGACCGATGAAGACTGTTCGCATACCGGTGGCCAGGCTGTCCAAAAGAGAACCCGACCAACTAAGCTGAGATATTGCAAGCAGCGTAACAAGAAATCCTAGGTATTTTTTCTGATCCAGCTTTGAAAGAAAGCTATTGAGCCACATGAAAGCTATCAGAATTATAATAAGGTAATAACCCACGAACCAGGACATTTTATTAATGTATTGGATTCTGATATAGCTGAATAGATTTTCTGTGGTAGAAATATCGGTGTTTTTATATATGAATATGGCTGACACCAAAACAAGTGTGGTGCCTGCAAACACAAGCTGGGATAATAATTTCTTAGATACTTTCAAAATATCAATTTCTCGCTCGGCCATGAAATATCCCGAAATCATGACGAATATTGCATTTCCAACCAGGCCAAGAGGCATAAGCAATTCCAAAAATAAAAGTTCATTATAATATGTAGGATTATTGAACCAGCCATTCTGCAGCTTTTCTATGGAGCTGGTGTTTATTAACTGTACATTGATGCAATGGATCAGGATGTGATAAACGATAATCATAAGCATTGCAACTATTCGCAATAATTCTATATTAGATGAACGAATTTTTTTCTCAGGCATATAAAACTCCTATTATCTATATTTTAGTAAAACAAATGTTGTTTTAAACAAGATACTTAATGAATTATAAGCATTAGTAAAAATAAATCTAGTCGATTTTAAAATATTTTAGAATAAAATGTCAAAAAAATGACATCACATAGTAAAGATTAAAAAGTCTGTAGGAAAATAATTTTGCTAATATAGGACCATAAAGAAAAACGTTTTAAGGGCTTTCTTTTTAGAAGGTCAGTATTAAGGAGGGTAATAACAATGAACAATATGCCAAACGTTAAAATTGGTGTTGTAGCAGTTTCTCGTGACTGCTTTCCAGAAAGTTTATCAGTAAATCGTAGAAAGGCACTTATCGAGGCCTATACAAAGAAATATGGTAGCGAGCACATTTATGAGTGCCCAGTATGTATCGTAGAAAGCGAAATTCACATGGTACAGGCTCTTGAGGATATCAAGAAAGCTGGATGTAATGCACTTTGCGTATATTTAGGAAACTTCGGTCCAGAAATTTCTGAGACACTTCTTGCAAAGCACTTTGACGGACCTAAGATGTTCGTAGCAGCTGCTGAGGAGTCTGGTAACAGCCTTCTTGATGGCAGAGGAGATGCTTATTGCGGAATGCTTAATGCAAGCTACAACTTACAGCTTCGCAATATTAAGGCTTATATCCCAGAGTATCCAGTTGGAGATGCTGAGGATTGTGCAGATATGATTCATGAGTTCGAGCCAATCGCTCGTGCCGTAATCGCACTTTCAGATCTTAAGATCATCAGCTTTGGTCCACGTCCACTCAACTTCCTTGCTTGTAATGCACCTATCAAGCAGCTTTACAACCTTGGTGTTGAAATCGAGGAGAACTCAGAGCTTGATCTTTTCGAAGCATTCAACAAGCACGCTGGTGATTCACGTATCCCAGAAGTTGTTGCAGATATGGAAAAGGAACTTGGCGCTGGTAACAAGAAGCCAGAGGTTCTTGAGAAGCTTGCTCAGTACGAGCTTACACTTAAGGATTGGGTTCGCGATCACAAGGGATATCGTAAATACGTAGCAATCGCTGGTAAGTGCTGGCCTGCATTCCAGACACAGTTTGGCTTTGTTCCTTGTTATGTTAACTCACGTCTTACAGGTGAAGGAATCCCTGTATCATGTGAGGTTGATATCTATGGATGTCTTTCAGAGTTTATTGGTACAGTTGTATCAGACGATATCGTAACACTTCTCGATATCAACAACTCAGTACCTAAGGATATGTACAACGAGGAAATCAAGGGTAAGACAGATTACACACTTGAGGATACATTCATGGGCTTCCACTGCGGAAATACATGCTCTAAGAAGCTTGCGTTCTGTGAGATGAAGTACCAGAAGATTATGGCTCGTGCACTTCCTATCGAGGTTACAAACGGAACACTTGAAGGCGATATCGCTCCTGGCGACATCACATTCTTCAGACTTCAGTCTACAGCTGACAACAAGCTTCGCGCTTATATCGCTCAGGGTGAAGTACTTGACGTTCGTACAAAGTCATTCGGTTCAATCGGTGTATTTGCTATTCCAGAAATGGGACGCTTCTATCGCCACTGGTTAATCGAAAAGGGATTCCCACATCACGGTGCTGTTGCATTCGGTCACTTCGGAAAGTCACTCTTTGAGGTATTTAAGTACATCGGAGTAGATGTTGACGAAATCGGATACAACCAGCCTGCAGGTGTAAGATATCCTACAGAGAATCCATGGAAATAGCATATATAAAATCAACTAGCTTGCTAGTATGATTTTATATTGCCACAGCGCACCCCTCTTCCCCACAGGGGATTATAATGGGTGCGCTTTCCCGTCTTGTGGAGTTGAATAAAAAAGGAGAATTATTATGTATTATATTGGAGTAGATCTTGGTACATCCGCTGTAAAGCTCCTTCTTATGGAAGGCAACGGCGCTATCAAGAAAATCGTTTCAAAAGAATATGGCCTTAGCTTTCCACATCCAGGTTGGTCTGAGCAGAGCCCAGCTGATTGGTGGACACAGGTTGTAGCAGGTATCAAGGAGCTCACATCAGAGGTTGATAAGAGCCAGGTAGCTGGTATTTCTTTCGGCGGTCAGATGCATGGTCTTGTTACACTTGATGCAGATGATAATGTTATTCGTCCAGCAATTCTTTGGAATGATGGACGTACAGGCAAAGAGACAGATTATCTCAACACTGTAATTGGTAAAGACAAGCTTTCTAATTACACAGCTAATATTGCATTCGCAGGTTTCACTGCTCCAAAGATTCTTTGGATGCAGGAGAACGAGCCAGAGCTTTGGGCAAAGGTTGCAAAGATTATGCTTCCTAAGGATTATATTGCTTATAAGCTTTCAGGTTCATTCTGCACAGATTATTCTGATGCCAGCGGTATGCTTTTACTTGATGTAAAGAACAGATGCTGGAGCAAGGAAATGATGGATATTTGCCATGTTTCAGAGTCTCAGCTTCCAAAGCTTTACGAGAGTTACGAAGTAGTTGGAAACATCAAGCCAGAGGTTGCTTCTGAGCTTGGATTCACTAACGATGTTAAGATTATTGCTGGTGCAGGTGACAACGCAGCTGCAGCAGTTGGTACAGGTACAGTTGGAGAGGGTAAGTGCAATCTTTCAATTGGTACATCAGGTACAATCTTTATCTCTAGCAAGAACTTTACTGTTGATGCAGCAAATGCTCTTCATTCATTTGACCATGCCGATGGTGGTTATCACCTTATGGGTTGTATGCTTTCAGCAGCAAGCTGTAACAAGTGGTGGATGGATGACATCCTAAAGACAAAGGATTATCCAGCAGAGCAGGCTGGTATCAAGAATCTTGGTGAGAACCATGTATTCTATCTTCCATATCTTATGGGAGAGCGTAGCCCTCACAACAATCCAGATGCACGTGCTATGTTTATTGGTATGTCAATGGATACAACTCGTGAGGATATGACACAGGCTGTTCTTGAGGGTGTTGCATTTGGTCTTCGTGATTCCCTTGAGGTTGCACGTTCACAGGGTATAGTTATCGAGCGCTCTAAGATTTGCGGTGGTGGTGCAAAGTCTCCACTTTGGCAGAAGATTATCGCTTCTGTTATGAATCTTAAGCTTGATATCCTAGAGAATGAGGAAGGCCCAGGTCTTGGTGGAGCTATTCTTGCAGCAGTTGGCTGTGGTGAGTATGCTTCAGTTGAAGAGGCTTGTGACAAGCTTGTTAAGGTAAAGACTACAGTAGAGCCTGATGCTGACCTTGTAGCTAAATACGAGGAGCGTTATCAGGAGTTCAAGAAGCTTTACCCAACAGTTAAGTCACTTTTCTAGTATTACGCTTGAAGGATTTGCCTTTTTCCAATAGGCTAAATCTTCAAAATAAATCCTATTAAAGAATAAATCCAAAGAAAGGAGTCTCGGTTCGCCGAGGCTCTTTTCGTGTATCTAAAGCAGTGGTCAATGAAAAATTTTCAGAAGATTTCAAATAATCGGTTGACAGACATATAACACTAGTGTACTATACACATGGTACACTAGTAACGAGGAGATAGGAGTATAATATGAATTTTGATGCCCACGCACCAATTTATTTACAGGTAGTTGATGCACTTAAGCTTGAAATTATAAATGGCAGACTTGCTGCTGGAGAGAAGCTTCCATCTGGTAGGGATTTGGCTCTTCATTATACAATCAATCCCAACACCGCAGCTCGTGTTTATCAGGAGCTAGAGCGTCAGGAGATTTGTTTTACCAGACGAGGCATGGGCACATTTGTCACTGAGGACAAGGAGCGTATTGCTCTTTGCAAGAGTCAGATGGCAGAGGAGGCGCTTAGCAAGTTTTTGATTAGCCTTAAGGATCTTGGTATCACCAAGGAAGAGGCGATAGATATGATTAACGAAGCAAATGATATTTGCCTTGTGTAGGGAGGATATAGCAGATGTTACAAAGTATTAGTGTATGTAAAAAGTATCTTAATAAAATAGTTGTGGACAACGTTTCAATGACTCTTGAGCCAGGTCATGTCTATGCAATGTTGGGCCCAAACGGTAGTGGTAAGACCACTTGGATGAAGATGGTGGCAGGTTTAGTTAAGCCATCATTTGGCGAGATTCAATTTGATGACAAGCCAGTAGATTTACAATCTAAAAAAGAAATTGCGTACATGCCAACAGAGCCATTTTTCTATGATTGGATGACAGTTGAGGATGTTGGAAAGTATTACAATGATTTCTTTGAAGATTTTTCTTTAGATAGGTATGCACAGCTTATTTCCGCAATGAACCTTGAGATGGATTTAAAACTTAAAACACTCTCTTCAGGTATGATGGCAAAGCTTAAGATTGCAGCCACCATGGGAAGGGATGCAAAGGTATACATGTTAGATGAGCCTTTGAATGGTATAGACCTTTTATCACGCGACAAAGTTATCAAGGCGATAGTTACATACGCCAGCGATGACAAAATTCTTATCATCTCAAGTCATCTTGTGGAAGAGCTGGAGGCAGTTGCTGATACAGCAATTTTCTTTTGTGATGGCAAGTTCATAGGTATGTATGAGCTTGAAGCAATGCGATTCGAAGAAGGAATGTCTGTAGCAGATAAGTACCGCGAATTATACGCAAAGACATATAAGGAGGCAGAAGATGGGGTCGTTGATTAAATATGAATTTAGAAAGCTTCTTAATATAAAGTTTATTATTTTAGTTTTGACAGGGATATTTCAGGTGATGTTTTTGGTTGGTATGGCTGCTAAAAGCATTTCATTTCTTTGTATATCCAGTGTGTTAGTACTCTTTTGTGCGATAATTTCCATATCGGTTTTAGCGATTTTGACCATTCGAGTGTTATCAAAAGAGTTTAACACCAAGCAGGGATATATGCTTTTTATGACTCCTAACAGTAGCTATAAGATTCTTGGTGCCAAGATAGTTGAAAGTGTAATTACAATTTTTGGATTTGGTGCGCTTTTTATCCTATTAGAATTTATAGATGTTAAAATGCTGACTGAAAAGAATCTCCTTAGCTTAGTATTTGTTGAATTGGAGAGCGAAAATTTTTGGGCAAACGCAGGTGGCATTGCATTGAATGTGATTTCTATTCTTTTTAATGTGGTGGCAATAGTAGCAATTGCTTTTCTAGCAGTTATAGTTTCAGCTACATTATTAAATGGCAAGAAATACAGCGGATTGCTTAGTTTTGGATTATTTTTAGTGATTAACTTTATTGTTAGTGACGTCATTACTAGAATCAGCACTGCATTTAATCTCGCAGATGATATGTGTGCAATTTCTATCTTTATTTGCGTAGCGTGCACTATTGTGTCAGTGATAATTTACTACATTGGTGCATGGCTCATGGAAAATAAGTTATCAATTTGATACTATTGTCAAAACATTACATAATTCACAATGAAAAGTTTTTTAATTGTGAAAAATAACTCTTGACCCAAGTTAATTCCAGTTTTAATATTTTCACATAAGTGCAAATATTAAGGGGGAATGGAATGGGTCACATGGTTATAGAAATTGTCTATTTGGCAATTACATTATTCTTCTTTTCTTTTATTATACAAAACGTGAAGTATTTAAAGCGTTCAATAGAGCTTGGAGACAAGACTTGTCTTGCTAGGGCAATTGCGTCGATTGTACTAGGGGTATTGGTCATCACCACGCTGTTTCTAAAGTTCTTACTTCAGCATAATTTCACGTTGTAAACCAAGACAACCGCAGGCTCTAGCTGCGGTTGTTTTGCGTTTCTGAATCTGTTAAGTTACTATCTTGTGTTTCTTCCACCAGTTCAAATCTATCATCTGGTTGCTTGCATCTTGGACAGTAGTCTATGTCGCGTATGCTTTTTCCTTCCTTCTCTTCATCAAAAATATAACCACAAACTCTACATCGATATACAGCCATGGCAAATCCCTCCTTTTCTAAGATTTTAAAGGTTAAATATGTAAAAACAGTGTAGGCTTCGCATAAGAATTCTTAAATCTTTATTAATAATTAGCACTCTATGTTGACGAGTGCTAATTTCTGTTTTATAACATAATTAGTACATAGAGAAATATACCCTCATCCGGTTATCCCGTAGTGGAATTTAGGGAGAAAGGAGAATGATATGAACATACAGAAATTCACCCAAAAATCAATCGAGGCAATAAATGCCTGCGAAAAAATAGCCATGGATTATAGCAATCAGGAGATAGAACAGGAGCATCTTTTGATGGCTCTGGTAAAACAGGAAGATGGCTTGATTCCATCTCTTTTTGAAAAGATGGACATTAATTTGGAAGACCTTAAGAGTGCCTTAGATGGAGCCTTGAAAGCAAGAGTAAAAGTTCAGGGCGGCGACCTTAGAATAGGTCAGCATCTAAACTATGTGCTTACCTATGCAGAGGATGAATCCAAGGCGATGAAGGATAGCTACGTATCGGTAGAGCATTTAGTACTTGCTATGATTAAAAAGCCAAGCACGCCTATTAAAAACATATTTACCAACTTTGGCATAACAAGAAACGCCTTTCTCAAAGTGCTTTCTACAGTGCGAGGCAATAGAACTGTAGATACAGACAATCCTGAGGCTACCTATGACACTTTGGAAAAATATGGTTACGATTTGGTTGAGCGCGCAAGACAAAATAAGCTTGATCCCGTAATTGGTCGAGATGACGAGATTAGAAATGTTATCCGAATCCTCAGCCGAAAGACCAAAAACAACCCAGTGCTTATCGGTGAGCCTGGTGTAGGTAAGACTGCAGTAGTAGAAGGTTTGGCCCAGCGTATTGTACGAGGTGATGTGCCAGATGCCTTAAAGAATAAGAGAGTGTTCTCGCTTGAGATTGGTTCAATGATTGCAGGTGCCAAGTATCAGGGCGAGTTCGAGGAAAGATTAAAAGCTGTCCTTGATGAGATAAAGAGTTCTGAAGGCGAAATCATTCTATTTATAGATGAGTTACATACAATAATCGGTGCAGGTAAAAATGGCAGTGGCGGTCTTGATGCCGGCAATATGTTAAAACCTATGCTTGCAAGGGGCGAGCTTCACTGTATCGGTGCAACAACACTTGATGAGTATCGCGAGTACATTGAAAAGGATGCAGCCTTAGAGAGACGTTTTCAGCCGGTAACTGTTGACGAGCCAACAGTGGAGGATACTATTTCTATACTCCGTGGTTTGAAGGAGCGCTACGAGGTATTCCACGGCGTTAAGATTACTGACAGCGCTTTAGTTAGTGCAGCTACACTTTCCAATAGATATATTTCTGACAGATTCCTTCCAGATAAGGCCATTGACCTTGTGGATGAGGCTTGTGCCCTTATTAAGACAGAGCTTGATTCTATGCCAGCTGAGCTAGATGAGATGAATCGTAGAGTAATGCAGCTTGAGATTGAAGAGGCAGCCCTTAAGAAGGAAACAGACAAGCTTTCAATGGATAGACTGGCAGATTTGCAGAAGGAATTGTCAGAGCTTCGTGATGAATACAATACTAAAAAGGCTGCTTGGGACAATGAAAAGAAATTGGTTGAGGATGTTGCAAAGGCTAAGGAAGAGCTCGACGACGTACAGGGCCAGATAAAGATTGCCCAGCAGAGGTATGATTTGGAGGAAGCAGCAAAGCTTCAGTATGGTAAGTTGCCTGAGATAGAGGCAAAGCTTGCTGAGGCCGAGGAAAAGCTTAAGAGCAGAGATGCGAGCCTTGTACATGAAAATGTTTCTGAGGAAGAAATTGCCCGCATTATTTCAAGATGGACAGGCATTCCTGTGGCAAAGCTAAACGAGTCGGAGCGCAATAAGACCTTGCACCTTGATGAGGAATTGCACAAACGAGTTATGGGGCAGGATGACGCTGTAAAGCTTGTTTCAGAGGCTATTATTCGTTCAAAGGCAGGCATCAAGGATCCAACTAAGCCAATAGGTTCATTCTTATTCTTAGGACCAACTGGTGTTGGTAAAACTGAGCTTGCAAAGACATTAGCCCAGGCCTTGTTTGATGATGAAAACGCCATGGTACGTCTTGATATGTCAGAGTATATGGAGAAGTTTAGCGTCAGCAGATTAATTGGAGCGCCTCCAGGATATGTAGGCTACGATGAAGGTGGCCAGCTTACTGAGGCAGTTAGACGTAAGCCATATTCAGTTGTACTTTTCGATGAGATTGAAAAGGCACACCCAGATGTGTTTAACGTGCTTTTGCAGGTGTTAGATGATGGTAGAATTACAGATTCTCAGGGCAGAACTGTAGACTTTAAGAATACAATCATTATACTTACAAGTAATATAGGTTCTCAGTATCTACTTGAGGGTATCGACGAGCAAACAGGTGAAATCACAAAGACCACAGAAGACATGGTTATGAATGACCTTAGAAATTCATTTAGACCAGAATTTTTGAATCGACTTGATGAAGTTATCTTGTTTAAGCCTCTTACCAAGAGTAATATTGGAGGTATAGTAGACCTTATTATGAAAGAACTCAATGACAGACTTGCTGATCGTCAGCTTACAATTAAGCTTACAGATGCAGCAAAGAAGTTTGTTATTGACCAAGGCTACGACCCAGCCTATGGCGCGAGACCACTTCGTAGATATATACAGAAAAATGTGGAAACAATGGCTGCCAAGATTATCCTTGCTGGGGATATACACGAAGGTTCGGTCATTACTATTGACTCAGATGGAAGTAGGCTATTAACTAGTTGATTGAGAGGTTTTTATGGATAATATTTCAGATTACCTTAAGTGGTACGGGGAGATTTCTTTTGAAGAAATGCCACTGACAGAGGTGGACAATTTTGTCCTAAGCAAGCTTGCATATTTGATTCTTACGGATATCAAGCTTGATAAGCCAAGGAAGTTTAGGCATGTTGTGGACGAGATAAAGGCCAAGACAGGTATACAGGGCACCTTTGGTAGCTATGAGTATATCGTAGATGAGGCAGCATCCACTAAGCGATTTGGCGACATAATTCTTGTGGCACACGAGGATGTGTATGATGATACAATTTCGGCCCAGTTTGCTGCCTTTGCATTTGATTTGACAGATGATGTAAGGTTTGTGGTATTCCGTGGTACGGATGATACCATGGCAGGTTGGAAAGAGGATTTTATGATTAGCTTCACAGAAACCGAGGCTCAAAAAAGAGCCTTGGAGTTTCTGAAGAATAGCTTTGACGATAAACATAAGGTTTATGTTGCAGGCCATAGTAAGGGCGGAAATCTAGCCCTTTATTCTGCTGCGCATTTAGATGACAAGTATCAGGACAAATTAGCTTTTGTTTATATAAATGACGGGCCTGGACTGTGTCCAGAGGTTTGTGACAAATCCCTTGTGGACAAGATTAAGGATAAGGCAATCAGATTTATACCAGAGTATTCAATTTTTGGAATGCTCTTTGAGGAAAAAGATATCCCGGTGAAAATTGTGCGAAGCAGTGCAGAAGGCCTGCTTCAACATGAACTATGCTCCTGGGGTGTTGCCCACGGCAAGCCAGATACTGTGGAGACCAACGCGCCAGGCTCTATTTTTATCAATCAGGTTTTGGATCAGTGGATAGAATGTGTTAGCAATGAGCGACGTATCGGATTCGTAAACGATATGTTTAATTCTATAGAAAATAGTGGCATTACCACAACAACTCAGATTGCTGAGCGTGGACCATTTGCCTTAGAGAAGATTTTTATTGAGCTTTTGAACTTGGATAAGAGCACAGTCAGGACCATTATGAAGCTGCCTGTCACAGCAGCTTTGGACCATGCTCCAGACACCGAGAAAGCTAAGAAGGTGAAGGATAGAATCCAAGATAGAGCGTGGCTTCCTTATCTGATTATGATTTTGACTAGCGTCATTTTATATATTATTCCTGAGTACACCTTGCAGGTGGGAATCAGTTTGCTGCTTCTTGCTGTGATAATTTTTGAAGTGGGCGTTACTATAAAGCATCTCAAGAAAACAGGGTGGAATTTGCAGGAAGAATCCGCCAGGGTGTACGTTTGTATTGCCCTGCTAGGAATATATGCCATGATTCTCGTAAAGGAGGATGCGCTTTTCTTCATAGGAAGCGTTGTCATCGGTGTGGCATTCCTAGCTTGGGCATATCGCAATGCTATTGTGTATAGAAACCTTTGCGAGAACACGGAAAAAAAGGAGCGTCTCGGCGAGAAAATCAAACTTATGATAGAGATTGTGATGCTCGTGATACTTGGAGCGTTTATCCTGGTTGCACCAAAGGACACTTTGAAGTGGTATATGATATTCCTTGGCATTGTATTCATGGTTGATGGAATAGTCAACTTGCTTATGATATGCCGAAAAGCCTATAAAGAGCACGAAGAAATGCGAAAAAGTGGAATGTAGTTTGTATAAAATTAAATTTTACAAAATCGATTATAGGTAGTATAATGTCTTTGTAAAAATTTCCGCAATTATTGAATTAGGATTTTTAAAGAAGTATTAGATTTGGAGGTTATTCCATATGAAAGAATATAGACAGAAATTTTTCAAAGGCGAACGTGCTTTGTTTGCAGTTGATGGTGTCAAGATATATGATTCGATTTTTGATGAGGGTGAGTCACCTCTCAAGGAGAGTAAAAATGTTGAGATTTATGGCTCACAGTTTAAGTATAAATATCCAATTTGGTATTCAAATAATGTTAAGGTTGAAGGCAGCAATTGGCTTGAGATGGCAAGGTCTGGAGTTTGGTATACCAAGAACATTTCAGTAAAAGATGCCCTTATTCAAGCACCTAAGAACTTCCGTCGTTGTGATGGAGTTAGTCTTGAAAATGTTACTATGACCCACGCTGAGGAAACATTTTGGATGTGTAAAAATATAAAGCTCAAAAATGTTACAGCTGCGGGCCATTACTTTGCCATGAATTCTGAGAATATTGAGGTTGATGGCTTTAAGCTAGATGGCAACTATTCTTTTGATGGTGCTAAGAATGTAACGATTAGAAATGCTGTGCTTCTTTCAAAGGACGCATTTTGGAATACAGAGAATGTTACTGTTTACGATTCGTACATCTGTGGCGAATATCTTGGCTGGAATTCCAAGAACCTTACATTTGTTAATTGCACAATTGAGAGTCTTCAAGGAATGTGTTACGTTAATAGCATTACCATGAAGAATTGCAAGTTGATTAATACAACTCTTGCTTTTGAATATGCTTATGATTTAGATGCAGAGATTACAACTAAGATTGACAGTGTATTTAATCCGGGCAGCGGTTCAATTAGTGCTCCGGCGATTGACACTTTAATCGTTGAACCAGATCAGGTTGATCCAAGCAAGACCAATATTGTATGTGCTAAAATTTCTAAAAATGAGAACGTAGTAGAGTGGAGACGTGAATATGGGGAAATATGATTTTGATACTCCTGTGAATCGCAGAGGGACAGGTTCACTTAAGTGGGACGTGAAGGAAAATGAGCTTCCAATGTGGGTGGCTGATATGGATTTTCAGGCGGCACCAGAGATTCGTGAAGCAATGGCAAAGCGCCTAGAACATGGTGTGTTTGGCTATTCTGACATAGTGGATGGCTGGTACGAGGCTTACCAAAACTGGTGGAAGCAAAGACATCATTTTGAGATTAAAAAGCAGTGGCTAATCTTTTCTACAGGAGTAATTCCATCACTTTCTTCTATAATACGAAAGCTTACAACTCCAAATGAAAAGGTTATTATCCAGACTCCAGTTTACAATATCTTTTTCAACAGCATCATCAACAACGGATGTAAGCCACTGGAAAATCCATTGAGATACGAGGATGGTCAGTATTCTATGGACTTTGAGGACTTAGAGGAGAAGATGGCCAATCCACAGGCAAGCTTGATGATTCTATGTAATCCCCAAAATCCTGCAGGTAAAATATGGGACAAAGAATCCTTGGCAAGAGTTGGTGAATTGGCCAAGGAATATGGCGTGACAGTTATTTCTGATGAAATCCACTGTGACATTACTGAGCCGGGCAAGGAGTATGTACCTTTTGCATCTGTTTCAGAGACATGTAAGGATATTAGCATTACTCTTATAGCCCCAACCAAGGCCTTTAATATAGCAGGAATGCAGACTTCTGCAGTATTTACAGCAAATCGTTTCTTGCACCACAAGGTTTGGAGAGCATTAAACACAGATGAAGTTGCTGAGCCAAATGCGTTTGCGCAGGTGATAACTATGGCCGCATTTAACGAGGGCGGACAGTGGCTAGATGAAATGTGTGAATACGTATTTGCCAACCGCAAGAGGCTAGAGGAGTTTGTTAAAGCTGAGATTCCAGAAATAAAAGTTGTAAAGAGTGATGCTACATATCTGGTGTGGCTCGACATAAGCTCACTTGGCAGATCTAGTGACGAAGTGGCTAAATTAATTCGCAAAAACACAGGCCTTTATCTATCTGATGGTATCGAATACGGTGAGCCGGGAAGATATTTCCTTCGAATGAATGTGGCCTGCACTAAGGCGACCTTAGAGGATGGCCTTAGTCGATTGAAGAAGGGAATTGAGATGATTTCTAGTGGAGCAACAGTATAGTTTAAAAAAGATTTATTAACGATAAAAATTTACTTGAAATTACATTAAAAACACTTATACTATTATAGAACGTTCAATTTAATAAACGGGAGCTTGTAGACAGGCTGAGAGGAAGGTGTGACCTTCGACCGAGAACCTGATTTGGATAATGCCAACGTAGGGATGCCTATTTTTAGTAGGAGACAATTGGAATGCGTAAGGAGTACCCAAATGGGTGCTCCTTTTTTGATACTACTGGCGTTTTTCAAAGAAGACTATTGCAAGTGTTAAAGGAGACTAATTATGAAAAGGTACAATTTATTAAGAATGATTATGATGGCTATGCTTGTGGCGATTGGTGTAGTTATTTCACCACTTCTTAGAGTAGAGGGCATGTGTCCGATGGCACATTTAATTAATATTACTGCGGCAGTTTTCTTAGGTCCACTTGATGCATTTTTGGTTGCCCTTATGATAGGAGTGATTAGAATGACCTTGATGGGAATTCCACCACTTGCACTTACAGGTGCAGTGTTTGGAGCATTATTATCAGGAATTTTATACAAGGTTTCCAAGGGGAAAATCTGGGCAGCTGTGCTTGGAGAAATAGTTGGAACAGGCGTGATTGGAGCCATTATTTCTTATCCTGTAATGACATTTTTATGGGGAAGGGAAGGCTTAAGTTGGCTTTTCTATGTTCCATCATTTATATGTGGCACTTTAATCGGTGGCAGTATTGCAGCAATATTTTTGTATCAGCTTCAGCGAATGGGTGCCCTTAGAGAGATTCAAAGTAAACTTTCAGGAGAAGATAGCATATGGCAGAAAAAAACAGAGAAGGAAAGCCTTTAATACACTGTATTACTAATCCAATAGCTATGAATCAATCCGCAAATGCGATATTGGCTGTTGGTGGAAGACCGATAATGGCAGAGCATCCACTTGAGGTGGAGGAAATTACAAAAACCGCTCAGGCCCTGCTTTTAAATTTTGGAAACATATCGGATATACGTATGTTAGCAATGGAAAAGTCGATGGCCGTCGCCAATAGCTGCGACATACCCGTAGTGGTAGATGCTGTTGGAGTGGCATGCTCTAAGCTTAGATTAGACTTTTTCGAGAAGCTAATGGCTATAGGCAAGGCGATGGTGATAAAGGGAAATTACTCTGAAATCCTTGCGCTGCAAAGTAGAGATTATAAGGCTAGTGGAGTGGATGCAGAGCCAAATCTCGAATTGGAAAAAGTTAAAGGCGCTGCACTAGAGCTAGCAGATAAGCTAGGCGCCATTATTCTTGCAACAGGAAGTATCGATGTGATAACAGATGGTGGAGATGTAACACTTGTAGACAACTCATGTCCACAGCTTGGAAGTGTCACAGGAACAGGCTGTATGCTTGGTGGGATAATAGCAACGTTCTTGGCATTTGATAACGACCTCACAGCTGTTGAAAGGGCCTGCAAGTTTTTTAAAGAATGTGGGAACAAAGCAATGACTGAAAAGGGAAGTGGAACCTTCATGGTCAAATTGATGGATAGATTAGGAGAATATGATGCTTGATACAACACTTTATTTTATTACTGATAGCACTGGTTATGAGAGGGATGAGTTCCTTAGAAGAGTTGATGAGGCTCTTCAAGGTGGGGTTACTATCATTCAGCTTAGGGAAAAGAATAGAACAACTAGAGAGTACATTGAGCTTGCAGCAGCAGTTCATGACATTACAAAAAAATATAATGTGCCACTTATCATAGATGACAGAGTGGATGTAATGCTTGCAGTTGATGCAGAGGGAGTACATGTTGGGGCCGAGGATATGCCTGTTGCAACTGCAAGAAGGCTGATTGGCAAAGATAAGATTCTTGGTGCTACAGCAAAGACAGTTGAGGTGGCTAAGGCGGCATATGAGGCTGGCGCTGACTATCTTGGTGTAGGTGCCATTTATCCAACAACAACCAAGGTCAAAACGGTTTTGACTCCCACAGAAACCTTGGCAGATATTTGTAAGGCTGTGCCAATTAAGGTAAATGCCATTGGAGGATTAAATGCAGGCAATCTTCATGTGTTAAAGGGCATAGATATAGATGGTGTCTGTGCAGTATCGGCAATTATGAAAGCTGATTCTCCAAAGGAAGCAGCAAGAGAATTGAAAGGAGCATTTGAAGCCCTATGAAAGTAGTTTTATCTATTGCGGGAAGCGATAGCAGTGGTGGCGCAGGCATACAAGCTGATTTAAAGACAATGTGTGCCCATGGTGTTTACGGAATGACTGCAATCACTGCACTTACTGCTCAAAATACAACTGGAGTAACTGGGATTTCAGAATCAACACCAGAGTTTTTGGATGCTCAGATAAAGGCATGCCTTTCAGATATTCCGGCAGATGCGGTGAAGATAGGAATGCTTCCTTCGGCAAAGCAGGTGGAAGTAGTGGCAGATAATCTTAAAAGCTTTAACGGCACCAATTTGGTGGTAGATCCTGTGATGGTTGCCACTAGTGGAAGCAAGCTGATGCACGATTCAACTAGCGAAACTATGGCCAAATTGCTGTTTCCTCTGGCCACAGTAATCACTCCTAATATTCCTGAATCTGAGACCTTAGCAGATATGAAAATAGAAGGCAAGTCAGACATGGAAACTGCAGCAAAGATAATAGGGACGAAGTATGGCTGTGCCGTTTTATTAAAAGGCGGACATGCCATAGAGGATGCCAACGATGTTTTGTATAACAAAGGGTCCATCACATGGTTTGAAGGTAAAAAAATAGACAACCCAAATACCCATGGTACAGGCTGCACATTGTCAAGTGCCATAGCTTGTAACTTGGCGCTTGGATTTGACTTAGAAACATCAATTAGAAATGCCAAGGATTATTTAACAAAGGCTATTGCTGCAGGACTTAATTTAGGTAAAGGCTCAGGTCCTTTGTGTCATTTAATTTGAGATAGAATAACAAACTTCCTAAACTGATGTGAGAAAGGAGCACTATGGTTTTTATTAATGGAGAAGAATATCAATACGTAAATGCGAATTTATCGGATGTTCTAAAGGAGTTAAATTACAAAAAAGAAACTATTGCAGTAGAGATAAATGAAGAGATAGTCCCAAAGGCAACATTCGATGAGACGATTCTAAAGGATGGAGATGTTGTCGAGGTGGTAAGCTTTGTTGGAGGTGGTTGATTGATACCGACTAAAGATGAATTTTACCAAGCGTTGGTAGAACGCCACGGGGCGGAAAATCAAAAGAAATTTGATGAGGCTGTTGTTGCAATATGTGGTCTAGGAGGCTTGGGCTCCAACATAGCCACATGCCTTGCGCGAGCAGGAGTTGGCCATTTGATTTTAATAGATTATGACTTAGTTGACATAAGCAATCTACATAGGCAGCAATACAAAATCACTCAGGTTGGCATGAAAAAGACAGAGGCTTTGGTAGCCAATTTGAAGGAAATCAATCCGTATATAAAGGTTGAGACTCATCAAGTGAAAATGACAGAGGAAAACGTAGAGTCACTAATTGATGGGGCACATATTATCTGCGAGGCTTTTGATTCTCCAGAAAGCAAAGCGATGCTAGTTAATCTGGTGTTGGAGAAGATGGCAGATAAATATATTCTTTCCAGCTCTGGCATGGCTGGGTTTGATAGTGCAAATAATATAAAGACAAGAAAAGTATCAAGGCGGTTTTATCTTTCGGGGGATGAGGTCAGTGATGTGAATGCAGGAATAGGCCTGATTTCATCTAGGGTTATGGTTTGCGGCGCTCACGAAGCCCACATGGTACTTAGGATTCTTATTGGAGAAATGGAAGCATAAAGGACTTAAATGTAAGAGGAAAAGGAAATGGAAAATGACAAACTGGTAATTGGTGGAAAAGAGTTTAATTCACGCTTTATTTTAGGCTCAGGAAAATATTCCATGAAGCTTATTGAGGCAGCAACAAGAGATGCAGGAGCAGAAATAATCACCCTTGCTGTTCGAAGAACTAATACTAAGGATGAAGAAAATATATTGGATTATATTCCAAAGAATGTGACCTTACTTCCCAACACAAGCGGTGCAAGGGACGCTAAGGAGGCAGTGAGGATTGCACGTCTTGCCAGAGAATTGGGATGCGGCGATTTTGTAAAAATAGAAATCATGAGGGATACCAAGTATCTTCTTCCAGATAACTACGAGACCATAAAGGCAACAGAAATTCTTGCTAAAGAAGGATTTGTGGTAATGCCATATATGTATCCAGATTTGAATGTAGCAAGAGAACTTAAAAATGTTGGTGCGGCTTCAATTATGCCACTTGCCTCACCAATCGGTTCAAACAAGGGATTGGCAACAAAAGAGTTTATTCAGATTCTTATTGATGAGATTGATTTACCTATTATTGTAGACGCAGGAATTGGCAAGCCATCTCAAGCATGCGAGGCTATGGAAATGGGTGCCGCTGCAATCATGGCAAATACGGCATTGGCAACAGCCGGTGACCTAACTCTCATGGCATCAGCTTTTAAGGATGCTATAGTAGCAGGTCGAAAGGCTTATCTTGCAGGCCTTGGTAGAGTCCTTACACGTGGTGCTGCAGCTTCAGATCCTCTTACGGGATTTTTACGTTAGGAGGCACCATGGAAAATAATTTTTTGTTTGATTCTAAGGAGCTATCCTCAACTGGACTTAAGCGTAAGCATCAGATTGAAACAGACCCTTCTTCAAGGATTAACCATATGGAATATTTGCCAGGGATGGATATTATTGAATCCGATATGCGACAAAATGTAATGGAACATTTTAATTCCTATGATTACAACCAATATACAGCAGCTGATGTTAGAAAAGCTTTAGCTAGTGATAAATGTACAATAGAAGATTTTAAGGCACTTCTTTCGCCAGCGGCAGAGCCATTTTTAGAGGAAATGGCAAAGAGAGCTCAGCGTGAAACCAGCAAGCACTTCGGAAATACGGTATATCTTTTTACACCAGTTTATATTGCAAATTACTGTGAGAATTATTGCGTTTATTGTGGATTTAACTGTTATAACAAAATCAAAAGATTGAAGCTGACCTATGAACAGATAGAGCACGAAATGAAGATTATTGCTGACAGCGGGATGGAAGAAATCCTGATTCTCACTGGAGAGAGTCCGGCAAAATCAGATGTCGAATATATAGGCGAAGCCTGCAAGATTGCCAGAAAATATTTCAGAATGGTTGGTATTGAAATATATCCTGTAAATGTAAAGGATTATGAGTACTTGCATGAATGCGGAGCTGATTACGTAACTGTTTTTCAGGAAACATACGATTCCGATAAATATGAGACACTGCATTTGATGGGTAACAAGAGAATCTGGCCATACCGATTTGATGCTCAGGAGAGAGCTCTAATGGGAGGTATGCGAGGCGTTGCTTTTTCTGCATTACTAGGACTTTCTGATTTTAGAAAGGATGCGCTGGCATCAGCTTTACACGTTTATTTTTTGCAAAGGAAATATCCGTATGCGGAGATGTCATTATCATGTCCGCGGCTTAGACCAATAATCAATAACGATACAATCAACCCATTGGATGTTGGAGAGAAGCAATTGTGTCAGATTATTTGTGCCTATCGTATATTTTTACCATTTTGTGGAATTACGGTTTCTTCAAGAGAAACTGCAGAGTTTAGAAATGGAATAGTTAAGATTGCTGCAACAAAAGTTTCTGCAGGTGTATCAACGGGAATAGGTGACCATGAGGAAAAGTACACCGGGGAAGAAACCGAGAATGCATCGGGAGATGAGCAGTTTGAAATATCGGATGGTCGCAGCTTAGACAAGATGTATTTAGATATTTCTGATGAAGGATTACAACCAGTTTTTAATGATTATATATATGTTTAAAGGAGATGAACAATGAAAAACTACACTACACAAATGGATGCTGCAAGACAGGGAATTATCACACCTGAGATGGAAATCGTAGCAAAGAAGGAGTACCGCACACCAGAGGAAATTAGAGATTTGGTTGCCGAGGGTAAGGTAGCAATTCCAGCAAACAAGAATCATAAGTGCATCAATCCAGAGGGCGTTGGAAGTATGCTTCGCACCAAGATTAATGTAAACCTTGGTGTGTCGCGTGACTGCAAGGACTATGACATTGAGATGGAAAAGGTTATGGCCGCTGTAAATATGGGAGCCGAGGCAATCATGGATTTATCTAGTCACGGAGATACAATTCCTTTTCGCCGCAAGCTTACATCTGAGTGCCCAGCTATGATTGGAACAGTTCCAATTTATGATAGTGTAATTCATTATCAGAGAGATTTGGCTACACTAACAGCGCAGGACTTCATTGACGTTGTAAGACTTCACGCTGAGGATGGTGTGGATTTTGTCACACTTCACTGTGGAATCACAAGAAAGACAATCGACCAGATTAAAAAGCACAAGCGTAAAATGAATATCGTAAGCCGCGGAGGCTCGCTTATTTTTGCATGGATGACTATGACTGGCGAGGAGAATCCTTTCTATGAATATTATGATGAGATTCTCGAGATTTGTCGTGAACACGATGTGACAATTTCCCTTGGTGACGCTTGTCGACCTGGATGTCTTGCTGATGCATCAGACGTATGTCAGATTGAAGAGCTTGTGCGCCTTGGAGAGCTTACAAAGCGTGCATGGGCAAGAGATGTACAGGTAATGGTTGAAGGCCCTGGCCACATGCCAATGGATGAGATTGCAGCAAACATGAAGATTCAACAGAAGATTTGTATGGGAGCTCCATTCTATGTACTCGGACCTCTTGTGACAGATATTGCTCCAGGATATGACCACATTACATCTGCAATTGGTGGTGCTATAGCAGCTCAAAACGGTGCGGCATTCTTGTGCTATGTTACACCAGCAGAGCATCTTGCACTTCCTAATGTTGATGACGTAAAGCAGGGAATCATTGCTTCAAAAATCGCAGCTCATGCAGCTGATATTGCCAAGAAGATTCCGCATGCAATGGATATTGATAACGAAATGGCTGAAGCAAGACAGTGCTTTGACTGGGATAAGCAGTGGGAGTGTGCAATTGATCCAGAGACAGCCAAGGCTATTCGCGCTGACCGTTCGCCAGAGTTCGATGACACATGCTCTATGTGCGGTAAGTTCTGTGCAGTACGCAGTATGAACAAGGCTCTTAGTGGTGAATATATAGATATTATTGGTTAATAAGAAAAAACCTCAATAATATCTTTAAGAGTTGACAAATAAAGATTTCTTACCTATTATCCTTGAAGGATGATAAATAATTAATGACGTATGTTTATCAAGATGTCATTCTAAGTTATATCTTATTTGAAACACTAGGGAAATAATTATGAAAACAAATAGCAGTTTTAATAGAATACTTGCTGTAGTAGCCATGATAGCTACTGTTTTTGTAATGCATTTTTCATGTCAATATATATCAGAGCATACAGGGCATCACTGTGATGATTCTTCACACTGCCCTGTATGTACAATGATTCTTCAGTGCGAAAATGTTGTTAAGACACTTGGCACTGGTCTAATTGTAGCAGCTGCAATTGCCTTTATTACAAAGGCAATCAATGAGGTTGTTTCTCATTTCAACTACCAGTCTATTCAGACTACATTGGTTTCACAAAAGGTTAGACTTGATTCTTAAAACCAACTTTTGAGAGTTTTCTCTCGCAGGAAATTTGATAAAATATACAGGTGGACTCTATCTTTTTGAGAGTTATATTATTTGTAGAATTGGTTGTTCTGCAAGTTATAGGCCTGTTAAGGTATGAAAGGAATTGAGTTAAAAAATGAATAACAAGTTATTGACAAAGATTTTTACTAAAAAGATTTTAAATAAGAACCGTAGACTAATGGCTATTATCGCAACAGCTGCTATGTGCATCTGTGCATTTACAGGCTGTGGAAATAAGGCCTCAGATGCCGGCACAAGTACAGCGGATAATGATATTACTGCAGCAGCGTCTGCAACTGAAGATAACAAGATTTCTGTAGTTACAACTATTTTTCCAGAGTACGATTGGGTAAAGGAGATAGTTGGTGACAACGATAATGTTGAAATCACAATGCTTCTTGATAATGGTGTGGATTTGCACAGCTATCAGCCAACTGCAGATGACATTATGAAAATTGCCACATGTGACGTGTTTGTCTATGTTGGTGGTGAGTCAGACGAGTGGGTAGAGGATGCCCTTGAAGAAGCAACAAATGATAATATGCAGGTAATCAATCTTCTTAACATACTTGGTAGCTCTGTAAAAGAGGAAGAAGTGGTAGAAGGAATGGAAGGTGAAGAAGAAGAGGAAGAAGAGGGCGAAGAGGAAGAAGAAGGCCCAGAGTATGATGAGCATGTATGGCTTTCACTTAAAAATAGCCAGGTGTTAGTAAGTGCCATAGCTGATGCTATTTCAACAGTTGATTCAGAAAATGCTGATACTTACAAGGCAAATGCAGATGCTTACAATGAAAAGCTTGCTGATTTAGATGCTAAATATGAAGATGCTGTTTCAAATGCCAGCGGAAAAGTTGTATTATTTGGTGATAGATTCCCATTTAGATATATGGTAGACGATTATGGTCTTGATTATTATGCAGCATTCGTAGGCTGCTCCGCAGAGACAGAGGCTAGCTTTGAGACTATTCACTTCCTTTCTTCAAAGGTAGATGAGCTTGGCCTTAAGTCAGTTTTCACTATTGAAAATTCAGACCAGAAAATCGCAAATACGATAATTGAAAATACTAAGGCAAAGGATGCTAAGGTATTAACAATGGATTCTATGCAGTCTACAACAAGTGATGACGTTGCTGCAGGAGAGACATATCTTAAGGCGATGGAAAAGAATCTTGAGGTATTAAAGGAAGCCCTTAATTAAGGAGAGTATCATGGCTTTAATTTCAGCGAATAATTTAACAATTGGATATGATGGACATCCAGTGCTGTCCAACCTCAATTTTGAAATTAATGCAGGAGACTATTTTTGCATAGTAGGTGAGAATGGTTCGGGAAAGACTACATTGATGAAAACAATTCTTGGATTGCAGCAGCCGATTTCTGGGGCCATTGAATTTGGAGAAGGACTTGCTAAGAATCAAATCGGTTACTTGCCACAGCAGACAGATGTTCAAAGAGATTTTCCGGCATCGGTTTATGAAATTGTCTTATCAGGCTGTCAAAATGCTTTGGGGAAAAAGTTTTTCTATTCCAAGGAGCAAAAAGCCCTTGCACTTTCAAATATCAAAAAAATGGGCATTGAACATCTTAAAGATAGATGCTATCGAGAGTTATCAGGTGGCCAACAACAGCGAGTGTTACTTGCTAGAGCCCTTTGTGCAACTCAAAGAGCATTGCTTTTAGATGAGCCTGTTGCTGGACTTGATCCAAATGTTACTGCTGAAATGTATGAGCTTATAAAACAGCTAAATGATGATGGCTTAACTATTATTATGATTAGCCATGATATTCAAAATGTACAAGGCTACGCAAATCGTATATACGATGTGGCAGAGGAGGTATAGAAATGATTGATAAACTTATATTGTACCTGTCTTTTCCATACGTGCGTTATGCCATTATTGTAGCTGTACTAATAGCACTTTGTTCATCACTGTTAGGTGTTACACTGGTGCTTAAGAGATATTCTTACATAGGGGATGGATTGTCACATGTGGCCTTCGGAGCCTTGGCAATAGCCACAGTTCTCAATTATACAAACCGAATGGTTATAGTATTGCCACTTACAATTATCAGTGCCATTCTTCTTCTTAGAAAGGGACAGAACACTAAGGTGAAGGGCGATGCAGCAATTGCAATGATTTCTGTTGGAGCCCTTGCCTTTGGCTATCTGATTATGAACCTGTTTCCAAGCTCGGCAAATGTATCTGGAGATGTTTGCTCCACACTGTTTGGTTCAACATCACTGCTTACATTGTCAGCAAACGAGGTGTTTATAAGTGGTGTCCTGGCAATAGTTGTAGTGGGGATTTTCATCCTTTTTTACAACAAGATTTTTGCCATAACTTTTGATGAGAATTTCGCAAATGCGGTAGGCACCAATGTAGGTTTTTACAACCTTTTAATTGCTACCGTAATTGCGATAATTATTGTTCTTGCAATGAATCTGGTGGGTTCTTTGCTTATGTCTGCGCTGGTTATTTTTCCAGCATTATCGGCAATGAGCATATTTAAGAGCTTTAAAAGAGTTATTATTTTTGCAGCTATTTCATCTGTTATTGGTGCCCTGACAGGCCTTTTGGTTTCTATCCTGGTAGGCACTCCAGTTGGCTCTACAATTGTAGCTGTAGATGTAGTAATGTTTTTTGTTTGTTATGTTATAGGAAAAGTGAAAGGCTAAAGTCATGAAAAAACGTCTAGTGATTTTGATATGTGCAATAGCAATGATGTTTCAGGCTTGTGGTAATACGACAAAGAATGAGAAGGAGCCTGATGCTAGGGTGCAAACTGTTGATGAAGAAGATGAAGAGCCGGAAGAAGAGGAAGATGACTTGTTGCAGTCAGAGTATGAAGGTCAGGATCCAAATCCTGATGTAGTAAGTTCACCTGCCGGTATTGATTTAGACTTGACCATGCTTTCGTCAACAATGATTTATTCTGAGGTATTTAACATGGTGGTTTCTCCACAGGATTACGTTGGAAAAATCATAAAGCTTGAGGGCACTTGTAACGTATATACGGACCCATATACAGATAAAACTTATTATTCTTGCATAGTTCAGGATGCGACACAGTGTTGTTCGAAGGGCTTGGAATTTGTCTTAGATGACAGCAAATATTCCAAGGAGGATTATCCTAAATCAGGTGATGACGTAACAATTACTGGTACTTTTACAACCTACGAGGAAGATGGAGAACAGTATCTCACAATTGTAAATTCTACAATGGAGTAAGGTGATTTGGCAGGCTCATATAGAGCCTGTCTTTTTTCTTAATCAGGAAATTACGAAGCAAAATTCTATCTTTTATGACGAATTGCTTGATAAAATTAATTTCATCAATATTACGTAATTATTACGCAATTGAGAAAAATGTAATTTTTTCTTCATTTTTTACTCAAAGTGTGTTATGGTAGAAGACAAGGTTAGCTAATCAGGAAAAATTAACAGTGTTGCGCGCAAAGTTTTCGACAGAAAGGTAATACTATGAGGAATAAAACAAAAGCTTTTGCAGCTAGCGTTTTGGCTGCAGGTTTCGCAGCTGGATTATTTTCTACGCAGTTTATTACAGTTGATGCAGCTGGAAATACTATTAGAGTAGGTGAAGACGCGGCAACTATCAACGAAGCTTTAGCGGTAGCCCAAGAAGGCGATACTGTATATATTCCTGCGGGAGTATATCACGAACAATTAAATATAGATAAAAATAATATTTCGTTAGTTGGAGAGGAAGGAACAATCCTTGACGCTTATGTTCCAGATGAAACAGAAGAGGAAAAGGCAAATCCTAGAAAGAATGATATCCTTCCTACAGAAGATAAGTTTGCAATGATTAATGTTTGCGCCAGTGGCGTAACAGTTAATAATATCGAGATAGAGCACTTATATTTGGATAGCGCAAATCCAGATGTGTCTCCGATGGGTATTAAGGTTAATCCAGGGTTAAGTGACATCAATATCTCTAAGTGTAAGATTCACGATATGGGATGTAATTATAATACAGAGGATGGAGATACCACAGGCAAGGTCTTAGATGTAGGCTTCAATTCACATGGTATTTTAGTCCAGGGTATGTATAAAGAAAATGAGGGTATTAATAACGTTACTATTGAGGGATGCGAGATTTACAATCTCAGACTTGGACAGAGTGAGTCTCTCGTTGTAAATGGTAATGTAGATAATTTCAAGATTTTGAACAACCATGTTCATGATAACGACAACATCGGTATCGATGCCATCGGTTTTGAGAAGACAGTTAATATAAATGATGGTGGCGAGACTTTGAAGGATGGCGTTACTCTTGAGGATGCCATGAGAGATAGAGCTCGTGGTGGTGTGATTTCAGGAAACATCGTTGAAAATATCTCAAGTACAGGCAATCCAGCATATCCTTATGATGAGGAGAATCCAAGACCAGCCGGAACTGATTACAGAGAGGCTAGTGCCGATGGTATTTATGTGGATGGTGGATGTGACATCACTATCGCCAACAACTTCGTTCGTAATTGCGATATTGGTGTAGAAATCGCTTCTGAGCGTGTTATCCAAAAGGATAAGTCGTTCGACTTCTCAGTTACAGGTATTAAGGTAACCAACAACACTCTCTATGAGAACAATGGTCAGGCCGGTATTTGTATCGGAGGTTATGAAGAAGAGAGAGAAATTGTGTATGGTTGCGAGTTTACAAACAATACAGTTTACAACAGCGAGAATGTTTGCCTAAAGGTACAGCATACAGCAGATGCGGATAACTTGAAGTCAGGAGATTATCCAGCAAACGTATTTGAAAAGAATCTTTTCATCACAGATGGTAAGGCTCGTGCTTATGACGAGGCGTTTGAAGAAAGTAAGTATTCTGAGGGCAATACATTTACTGACAACATGACAAATGATAAGAAGTTTAAGACAGAGGGTGTTGGTCAGTTTAAGCTTGAAGGCATCGATGTGTCTGATATGAGCGCTAATGTTTCTTCACCAGATGATTTGGCTGGTTATGGAGCTAATGGAACAGAGCAAAATTTAGTGGATACAGACAAACCAGATGTTGAAGATGTAGACGATGAGAACATTGATGATGAGAACATTGATGATGAGAACATTGATGACGAGAACATTGATGATGAGAACATCGATGACGAAAACATTGATGATGAGAACATTGACGACGAAGACGTTGAAGACGAGAATGTCGACGACGAAGATGTCGAAGATGAAGATGACGGCGACGATGATGAGCATCATCATCACCATCATCATAGGAATCATTGTAGATCGTTCGACAAGCATTCTTGCAGACATTAATAACTACAAAAAAAGGCTAGATGCGATTTGCATCTAGCCTTTTTATAATCCAATTTTATTCATAACACTGCGATAAAATTATAAATCAACTGATCCAACTCTATCGCCATTACCAACGTAGTAAATCTTTCTTTCCTCAGGCTTAATGTAGATTTTAAGATCCTTAAGCTCTATCCCTCTGTAGTGCTTGCGGAAACCTGCCTTAGCCTTCTTGAGGCAATCTGACTCAGAAAACTCAAGACCCTGGAACTGAATCACTGTTGTAGAAGCAACTGCTTTCTTGCGTGCTCTAGAAGATGCAGTCTTAGTAGTCTTTGTGGTAGCCTTCTTAGCTGTAGTAGCTTTCTTAGCTGCAGTAGTCTTTTTAACTGTAGCAGCTTTTTTGGCCGTAGTAGTTTTCTTTGCTGTAGTAGCTTTTGTAGTACTAGTTGTAGCTGTTTTTGCCATTCTCATACACCCCCATAATTAAGTGAAATTAATTACCTAACAACACTATTATATAACGGTGTTGCATAAAATGCTAGTGTTAACAAAAAATAATAAAAATAAATCAAAGCTTAATTTTTGGTTAAATAAATCAAATATCAGGGACATATGGAAGAAAAAAACATATACTTGGTTTAATAGCAACGCATATACGATTATTACATTATGCAACGTGACGCGAACGCTATTTAATTGGAACAGAACTTTTGAGCAATAAGAAAGGAAAATATGATTAATCTATATTGATTAAGCATATAAGGTTGTTTATGTATGAAATTGATATTTATTTTTTAAAAAAAGAGTTTTTGGAAGATATGAAGACATGTAATTTTTTAGAAAATTATAAGGTTGATAGACCATATGTTGGACCTATTTTAGTAGGGGGATTTAAATATTATATTCCGCTTACATCTAATATGGTAAAAACCGAGGATGGATTGTGGATGAAAGGGTTGAAGCGAAACATGAATATAGATCCCGATAAATCAGTACGAATAATAGGAGATGATGGAGAAGAATATGGTGTGTTAAATATACATAATATGATTCCTGTACCAGATAATATGGTTATAAAATATTATAATGATGGGGAGGAGTTTTTTAATAAAAAGACTGCTAAACTTAAAGAAGACCTCGCACAGTATTTGGATAAAAATGGTAAGGTCTTATATTCAAAGGTTAACAAGCCCGAAGTAAAGAAATTAATTGAATTAATAGAACAAAATACGTACAAGGCAAAGCGGGCGCGTGTACAGAGAGAATTTGTAAATGCTTACAATGATGAAAAAAGAAATAATCCTTGGGTTACTACGGAAATTGAGATGAAGGCGAAAATAAATCGAGAGAATCCGTGGTATCATGGGAAGTATTTTGAGATAGAAAAATATGTATTGGATAAAGAAATAGAAGAGCTTAGGGAGAATAAGGCTCCTAAAGATGTTGTAGAAAGAGTCGAAAAAACAAAGGAACATCTTATAGAAAAAGAGGCATTTCTAGTATATTATAATGGTAATTTGGAAGTAGATTATGAAAATCCCGTTTACAATAAAGATAGTGTTGGTAAGCCAATTGAATCTGTAAATACTATTGAAAACGATATTCAAAAAATTGCACGAAAAGGTTGGCTTAAATGGTGAAGTATAAAATCAAATTAAGGAAAAGTCCTTGTAGAAATTTATTTGCTTACAGCAAATGTCGCCTCGCACTGCTGGAGTTTTGCGTAGCAAAACTCTTTCTTGTTATCTTATTTTGTCAGCTCATCAATTATCTTAAGTTCATCCTCCGTAAATACGATATTTTCGATGGCTTTTAGGTTATCTAAAATCTGAGCTGGCTTTGATGCACCTACAAGAACTGAGGTGATTTTACCATCGTGTAAGAGCCATGCAAGAGCCATCTCAGCAAGAGTTTGACCTCTGTCTTTTGCAATCTCATTAAGCTTTTTTATGTTTTCCATGCGCTCTGAAGTTACTTGATCTTCATGTAGGAATCTTCCGTCTGTGCGAACGCGACTGTCGTTTGGAATGCCATCAAAATAACGATTTGTCAGCATACCTTGCGCCAAAGGTGAGAAGCAAATGATACCTTTGCCAAGTTTTGTTGAGGTATCCTTTAATCCATTTTCTTCAACTGTGCGATTAAGCATATTGTAGCAATTTTGATTGATGATAAATGGTACCTGTAATTCGTCTAAAATAGCTGTAGCTTTTTCCAGAGTTGGACCATCATAATTTGACAAACCCACATATATGGCTTTACCGCTTTTGACAATCTGAGCAAGGGCTCCCATTGTTTCTTCAAGTGGTGTGTCCTTATCCATACGATGATGATAAAAGATATCAACGTAATCAAGCCCCATGCGTTTGAGAGACTGATCCAAACTAGCTATTAAATATTTTCTACTGCCACCATCACCATAAGGTCCTGGCCACATATCATAACCTGCTTTTGTTGAAATAATCATTTCATCACGGTAAGGCATAAAATGTTCCTTTAAGATTTTTCCAAAATTAAGCTCTGCGCTTCCTGGCTTTGGGCCATAGTTGTTTGCCAAGTCAAAATGTGTAATACCATTATCAAAGGCAGTAAAACACATTTGCTCAATGTTTGAATACACTCCTGTGTCACCAAAGTTGTGCCATAGCCCAAGAGAGACAGCTGGTAAATAAAGACCGCTGTCACCGCATTTGTTATATTTCATATTGTCATATCTTTTGTCATTTGCTAGATACATATTGACCTCCCAAATTATAATTTTTTTGTTTACCAGATATAGCCCTTATATTTTCAACAAAGGAGCATAGTATAAAATCTATGTTACACAGATTATATAACTTCAAGTTAACTTTAAGTCAACTTTTTTGTGAAGACTTATATGCTGGGATAATTTAAAATAATCATAAAAGATTAAAATTCTAAATAGAGATAAATTTAATTTTGAGATATTTAGTACAGATAATATTGATGTAAGAGGATTCGATTATGACACAAGATAATTTTACTATCAAACAAATATCGGCATTATTTGATTTGCCTGCTTCAACCCTGCGATATTATGAGGAGCTGGGATTGTTGGAAGGTGTTGAGCGAACCAGCTCCAATCAGCGCATATATCACCAAAACCATGTGGAACGATTAAACGCCATCCAATGCTTTAAGGATGCAGGAATGTCTATTCAGGAATTGGTTAGATTTTTCCAGTATGAAAAGGATGAGGCTGGGTCCATTGATGATATTTTAAATCTACTTCAAACAAGGAAAGAGCTTGTGGAAACTCAGCTTTCAAATATGAAAAAGTCGTACAAGCATCTGCAGAAAAAGATTAAATTTTATTCGGCTATTAAGGAAGCGAAGATTAATAATAAGCCAATTCCAAAGTGGGATGACTATAAATAAAAAATGATATGTGATACAAAATTTTAGGCATATCAAATGTAGAAAAAGATAGGGACATAAGTATATAAATGAACAATAAAAATTTACTAGAAAACAAAATAATAGTTTGCCTTTTGGCAGTGGTATGCTGCCTGCTATGGGGCAGTGCATTTCCAAGTATTAAAATAGGCTACAGGCTTTTTAATATTGATTCTGCTGATTATATTTCTCAAATCCAATTTGCAGGAGTGCGATTCTTTTTGGCAGGCGTGCTTGCAATCATTTTTGGAAGTCTGCTACAAAGAAAAGTGCTTTTTCCTAAAAGAGATTCCTGGGGCAAAATCGGTATTTTGAGTTTGTTTCAGACCATCATTCAGTACTTCTTTTTTTATATAGGATTGGCTCATTCATCTGGAGTAAAATCTTCCATAATAAATGGTATGAGCACGTTTTTTGCAATCCTCCTTGCCTGTCTTGTTCGCAAGCAGGAGAAGCTTACTGGAAACAAAATGCTAGGTTGTATTTTAGGTGCTATAGGAGTTATTTTGGTAAGTCTTAGCGGGGGAGATTTGGGCAATGGATTTGCCATAAACGGAGAGGGCTTTATATTGATTGCTTCAGTATCCTATGCCATCTCTTCTGTGATGATAAAAGAGTACTCTAAATATGAAAATCCGGTTACCCTAAGCGGATATCAATTTATGATTGGTGGAATTGTTATGATTGCGGGTTCGTCCCTTGCTGGTGCAAGATTGCAGCCAACTTCAGGGGCGTGTGTGGCCCTTATGATTTATATGGCGCTAATATCTTCGGTGGCATATTCAATCTGGGGTATTTTATTAAAATACAATCCGGTTTCATCAGTTACAATATACGGATTTACGAATCCAATTTTTGGTGCAATTTTATCTGCAGTTTTTCTGGCAGAGTGGAGTAGCATCAGCATCAAATATTTAGTTGCTCTGGCACTGGTAAGTCTTGGAATATATGTAGTTAATAGAGTTGAATAAAATTTTTAATTCTCTTCATGCGCTCGTCTAATTGATGATAAACGGGCGCGAGCGGCCAAGGCATTAGCTTTATGTATTCGGCATCATCCTTATCAAGCTTTGCAAGCCAAGAGTTGAACTCTGCTGTGTTTTGATACAGCTGTTTTCCAAAATCACATTGTACATATTTCTTATCAGAATTATCGATGGTCTGGGTAACTCTTCTAAAACTGATTCGACCAAATTCATCCTGCTCCTTTATAAATTGAGCTTGCTCATGAATGGGAGTTGGTTCTTCAAGACAAATCTTTCCTATACTTACGAAATGCTCCCACATGATGGCGGCGATTTTTTCTTTTGAAATGGGATAATCCAGTTCGCTGGCAATTTTGCTAATGGAATATCCCAAATCTGCCAAGTGTCTCACGGCCCCACCGGCTGCAGCGTCATTTATAAAATTTGATAAGGCTTTGTTAAATTCTTTCATTGAAAAACCTCGAAAAATGATGTCAGATTCTTGCTATTATTCAAGAAAAAACTGGCCCCATAATTACTATTCCATATCTAGTATAAAACCAAACTAATAATATTTCAGCAAAATTATAATAGCATTCAAAAAATGATTAATGAAAGAATCTAAGAATGCCCTAATATGTTATAATCATATGGAATGCTTTCAGGAGTATTCGCAGATGGTATTAAGTATCTAAAGGAGACATCAATTATTATGGAATTTACAACAAACATATTTGAGCAATACGACAAGAAATGGGCTTTGCTTACAGCTGGAGACAAAGACAGCTTTAACACTATGACAATTAGCTGGGGTGGCTTGGGTACATTATGGAGCAAGCCAGTGGCTACAGTGTATGTTAGAACTTCTCGCTATACACACCAGTTTTTAGACAACAATGAGTATTTTACAATTAGCTTTTTCCCAGAGTCATACAAGCAGGCATTAGGTGTTCTTGGTTCTAAATCAGGTAGAGATATGGACAAGATGAATGATTCAGGATTGACTCCAAAAGAGGTGGAGGGAAGCATGACTTTTGCAGAGGCAGAGACGACACTTCTTTGCAGAAAGCTTATGTGTCAGCCTCTTGAAACTTCAAATATGGCGCAGGAGATTGCAGAGCAATTTTATGGCAATGATGCAGATCACGACATGTATATTGGTGAAGTGGTTGAGATTATTAAATAGAGAGGAGAAGAAACAATCATGCAATTTGAGACATTACAAAAAGATATGGTAGCTGCAATGAAGGCTAGAGATAAGGCTCGTAAGGATGCCATATCATCTTTAGTATCTGATGTTAAGAAGGCTGCTATCGATTCAGGAACAAGAGATAATATTTCGGAAGATTTGGTTGACCAGGTCATTTTAAAATCTCTTAAAACTGCTAAGGAGCAGTTGGACACATGCCCAGCTGAAAGGACAGACCTTAAGGAAGAATATCAGTTTAGATATGATGTTATTACCGAGTATGCACCTAAGCTAATGAGCGAAGATGAGATTCGCAAATATCTTGCTGATAATTTCGCAGAGGTTATCGCTTCAAAGAATAAGGGCGAAATCATGAAGGCTGTTATGCCGGCTCTTAAAGGCAAAGCTGATGGTAAGGCCATAAACATGATTGTAGCTGAGATGTGCAAATAGCTTAATAATAATTGTAATTTTAAGGAAGCTGGCGCTGAAGTTGGCTTCCTTTTTTACTTTATAGGAAATTGCTTTGCAATCTCCTATAAAGTAAAAAACACACTTTGTGTGAAAGATGTGTCTCGGCGACAGGAGAAATTAATTGCTTACAGCAATTGTCGCCTCGCACTACTGGAGTTTTGCGAAGCAAAACTCTTTCTTGTGTCATAAGAAAATAGTTTGTAATCTTTATGAAGGAAAGTGTTTCTCGTGTGTTATGGATTTCTTGCTAAGAAATATTTTTTAATATCAAGAAAAATGAGAATTTCTACAAGAAAAAGACTGAAAAATAATTGACACAAACACAAGTTGTAGCATAGGCGATGATAGGAGGATTAATCACAATAATTATATTTGGACATAATTTCTATAGTGTTGCATTTAGCGCTTTTTAATGCCTATAATACCTTGTTACTCGAAATCAGTTCATAGAAGGAGGATAATGAATGAAGAAGAGAATTGTGACAAGCTTATTGGCAACATCATTTGCTTTTGCTGCAACTACAGTTGTTGTACATGCAGAAGCTATCAATAATGAAGCGGTTGTTGCAGAAGCAGAATCTGAAGTTGTCTCTGAGGAGACAGTTTCAAGTGAAGAAGCGGCAATTGACGAGGACGCAAGTGAAGAGATTGTAAGTGAAGAAGCGGCAATTGACGAGGACACAAATGAAGAGGTTATAAGTGAAGAAGTTGTAGCTGAGGAAACTCAAGACCAGAAAGTGGCGGCAGAAGTGGCAACTGATGAAGCTGCTTATAATGAAGACTCAAGTGAAGATGCACAAGTAGAAGTGTGGGAATACAGCGAATCAGATGAAAACATTGATAGATTTAATGAAATGATGGATCGCGTACGCCAATTACATGAAAAATTAGCTATGATAGGCATAGAGGATATTGAGTTGAGAGAACAGGGCATGGGCGTACGACAGATTAAATACAACGGAGAATATATCGTTCAAGTTGAGCCTTATGATAGAAGCCGATATGAAATGATTAACGCCACAGATTCTTGGTCTTATGATCTTGAAAATCACTCATTAGTTAGCTTTGATATGTATTATTACAATGACGGTGAAGATCCATTGAATAATGATATAAGCGTAGGGGTCTTTAAGGATTTTGTTATTAATAAACTTGCCTATTTAATGGTTTCATCGGACAAAGTAGAATTGGCTGGAGGCATAAAAATGGGTGCTTCAGTTGAGGATGTAAAGGCGGTTTATGGGGAGCCTGATGAGGTAAAAACAGATTCATCATGCGATTATTTAATATATGTTAATGGTGATAACAGATCAGAATTTTCTTTTGTGGAAGGAAAATTGGATTATATAGAGTTAGTAAATAAAAGTTTGTATGAAGAATATGATGATAAAAATGATTTATTAGAAATATCATATGATGTAATGTCACCATTGTATGGGAAGGCTTTAAATACTGGCGTTACACCTGATTCATATAAGAAGCAACTTAATGAAGTACTGGCTAGAGTTTCTGTTCCGGCAAATTATGTAGGAGGATGGGGCCGTCAATTCGCAAATGATGAAATCGATCCTGAGATTCTCGCACAGATAATGGCAAGAGTAAATGAGCTAGAAGCCGAGCAAGCCTCAGAAGATGCTGAGACTGATATTGAAGCTGAGGCTGGAGATGAGGCAGCAGAAGATTTATTTGATTTTGAGATTCTCAGTTATAATGGAAAGCCACTTGTAGCTCCAAGCACATCAGAAGATGCTCGTTATGATTTCATTAATTATAATGAACAGAACTCTTGGGATTATGAACTTAAAGATTACCCAGGTGTTAAATATGAAATGTTTTATTATACAGATGGCCCAGGTATTGAAGGTAAAGATATAACCGTAGGAATTTTTAATGAAAACGGTATAAAAAGACTTGCATACCTTGATTTCAAGGCAGATGCAGTGGAGTTTCCTGATGGTACAACCTTTAAGATAACTACTGATTATGTTTTAAACAAATTGGGAAATCCTGATGAAGCTAAGGCTAATGATAATGGCGGGGAGCATTGGATATACAATGTTCCTAAGGGCACAATGGAATTTAATGTAAATAATGGATTAGTAGAGTCATCAAAGCTTATCAATGAAGAATGTTTTGCAAAGTACGATGATGTAAATGATCTTAAAGCAATCTCACAGGACCCTATAGCGCTTTATTATGGTAGCAAGTTGTCAATTGGTATAACGCCAGATTTATATAAAGAACTTTCTAAGATGGGCTGGATGTAAAACAGGTGACCATTTAAATTGAAAAACTAAATGCAAGTTTTGTCCAGCAGGCAATCAATTGAGAGAGTCTAAATAGGGACATACCTCCATATTATTATAATCACAGTTAATGACAGTGGTTGTTTTGATATGGAGGTTTTTTTATGAAAGGATATTTGATTGATGCGGGCTACATGGGCTGGGTTGATGGTGTCTATGAGCTTTTTGCAACCGAAGATGAGTACTACGAGTATATGGCAGCTTAAGTAAGCTGCCATATTAATTGTTTTCTACCGCGGACAAATGTCCGTCCTGGGAAAAATAATTGTTGTATCTTAATATATTTTATAGTATAGTATCAAAAGCAAAAACTTTAGTTTATTAAAGTAAGATGCTTAATTAAGGAAGGTATCACATGGATCTATTCGATTACATGAGACAGGAAGCTAAGAAGAAGGAATCACCTTTGGCTGCTCGCCTGCGGCCAACTACTTTAGATGAGGTAGTGGGACAGCAGCATATCATCGGCAAAGATAAGCTCCTTTATCGAGCTATTAAGGCTGACAAGCTTTCTTCTATCATATTTTATGGACCACCTGGTACAGGCAAGACTACTCTTGCGCAGGTAATAGCCCATACCACTTCAGCGGAATTTACATCTATCAATGCCACTACTTCTGGCAAGAAGGATATGGAGGCCGTAGTTGAGCAGGCCAAACAGACCCTTGGCGCCTACGGCAAGAAGACAATCCTTTTTATAGATGAGATTCATAGATTTAACAAAGGGCAGCAGGATTATCTGCTTCCATTTGTAGAGGATGGCACAATTATTTTAATTGGTGCTACCACTGAGAACCCATACTTTGAGGTTAACGGTGCTCTGCTTTCCAGATCAATTATTTTTGAGCTCAAGCCACTTGATACTCAGGACATCAAGACGCTAATTGAGAGAGCTTTGACAGATCAGGAAAAGGGCCTTGGCAGTTACGATGCAGTTATCGACGATGATGCCATGGAGTTTTTGGCAGATATTGCCAACGGCGACGCCAGGGCGGCTCTTACAGCTATCGAGCTTGGTGTTCTCACCACCGACAGAGCAGAAGATGGCAAGATTCATATCACTATAGATGTGGCAAGTGAGTGTATTCAGCGCCGAGTTATCAAGTACGATAAGGATGGCGACAATCATTACGATACCATCTCAGCTTTCATTAAAAGTATGCGAGGCTCAGACCCAGATGCTGCGGTCTATTATTTGGCTCGTATGCTCTACGCAGGGGAGGATCCCAAATTCATCGCAAGGCGCATTTGCATATGTGCTTCCGAGGATGTTGGAAATGCCGACCCACAGGCGCTGGTAGTAGCCACATCTGCATTTCTTGCAGTTGAAAGAATTGGCATGCCAGAGTCTCGAATTATCCTTTCCCATGCAGCAACCTATGTTGCTTGCGCGCCAAAGTCCAATTCAGCCTACGGAGCTATCGACTTGGCAATGGCAGAGGTTAAAAACAACACCACGCGACAGATTCCGACTCATCTACAGGATGCCCACTACAAATCGGCAAGCAAGCTAGGGCACGGAGTTGGTTATGAGTATGCCCACGATTTTCCAAACCATTTTTCACATCAGCGTTATCTCCCAGACGGTTTGGAAAGAGGGGATTTCTATCAGCCTGGCGATTTAGGCTACGAAAAGGTTATCAATCAGTATTTAGATATGATAAGAAATAATTAATCCACAAGATTAATTCTCAAGTTGATTTATATATCAACAATAAATAAGTAATATATTTAGCAAAGGAAGGACTTGTAATGAAAAAGTACAGCGAAATGTCACTAGAAGAATTAGCATCTGAGAAGGAGCAGCTCACAGCTCAGTACAAGAGCTGGCAAGCAAAAGGGCTCAAGCTCGATATGAGCCGTGGTAAGCCATCAGTAGAGCAGCTCAATCTTTCTATGCCTTTATTTGATATTCTTGATGGCAAATCATTGATGAAGTGCATGAACGGTGTGGAGACACGCAACTATGGCCAGTTAGAAGGTATCGTTGAAGCTCAGCATCTTATGGCAGAAATCATGGATTGTCAGCCAGAGCAGGTTATTGTTGGTGGTAACTCATCACTTAATCTTATGTTTGATGCAGTGGCTCGTGGTTATATGTTTGGTTTTGGCGGATGCACTCCTTGGTGTAAGCTCGACAAGGTTAAATGGCTTTGTCCTGTACCAGGTTACGACAGACACTTTGCTATTACACAGCACTTTGGCTTTGAAATGATTAACATCCCAATGAATGAGGATGGTCCTGATATGGACATGATTGAGGATTTAGTATCAAAGGATGAGAGCATCAAGGGTATTTGGTGTGTTCCAAAGTATTCTAATCCACAGGGTATCGTTTATTCAGATGAAGTAGTTAGACGCATGGCAAATCTTAAGCCAGCTGCTAAGGATTTCAGAGTATTCTGGGATAACGCATATGCGGTTCATCATTTATATAAGGAAAAGTGCAAGATTTTAAATATCCTTCACGAGTGTGAGGAGGCAGACAACCCTGACTTAGTATTTGAGTTTGCTTCTACTTCAAAGATTACATTCGCAGGCGGCGGTATCGCTGCAATCGCATGCAATCACAGAAACCGTGAGGAGCTCAAAAAGACACTTACAGTTCAGACAATTGGTTTTGATAAAATTAACATGCTTCGTCATGCAAGATATTTTACAGATGTTGAATCTGTTAGCAAGCACATGGAAAAGCATGCTAAGATTATTCGTCCAAAGTTTGAGCTTGTTATCAAGACATTCGAAAGAGATCTTGGAGAAGCTGCTTGTGGTAGCTGGATTTCACCAAAGGGTGGATACTTCATCACTTTCGAGGCTCCAAGTGGTACAGCTACACGCATAGTAGACCTTGCAGGCGAGGCAGGAGTTAAGCTTACACCAGCAGGTGCTCCATTCCCTCATCACATTGATCCAGAGGATTCTATTATCCGTTTTGCACCAACACTTCCTTCTATTGAGGAGTTAGAGCAGGCGGCTGAGATATTTACTGTATGTGCACGTATTGCATACATTGAAAAGCTTATCCATGCAAAGCAGTAATTGTGGATTGAATAATCAATCAGATTGGAGTTCATTATGAAAATTGGTTTTATTGGAACAGGTAACATGGGAAGTGCCATGATGGGTGGCATGGTAAAATCAGGGATTGTTGATGCTGAAAATGTAATGGCTAGTGATATCTTTCAGGCTGTTCTTGATAGAGTTGCTGAGGAGTTTGGAGTAAACACAAGCACAAGCAACGCAGATGTAGTTAATTTTGCAGACATCATTTTCCTTGCTGTAAAGCCACAGTATCTTCCAGATGCAATTGAGGGAATCAAGAATTTAGATTTTACAGGAAAGGTTGTTGTAAGCATTGCTGCAGGTCAGTCTCTTGAGAAGCTTACAGGCTTGTTTGGAAAAGAGATTAAGCTTATTCGCGTAATGCCAAACACACCTGCGCTTGTTGGAGAAGGCATGAGCGCCCTCAGCCCAAATGCCCTTGTTACAGATGACGAGTGCGAGACTGTGCTTAAGTTATTTGAATCATTTGGAGAGGCAGAGATTGTTCCTGAGAAGCTTCAGGATGCAGTAGTAGGTATCAGTGGTTCTTCACCTGCTTACGTATATATGTTTATCGAAGCATTAGCAGATGGGGCTGTTGCAGAGGGAATGCCTAGAAATCAGGCATACAAATTTGCGGCGCAGGCAGTTCTTGGCTCTGCAAAGATGGTGCTTGAAACAGGAGAGCATCCAGGCGCATTGAAGGATGCAGTTTGTAGTCCAGGAGGTACTACAATCGAAGCTGTTGCTTCCTTAGAGGCTCTTGGTTTTAGAAATGCAGTTATTGAAGCTGAGAGAGTATGTATTGAGAAGTCTAGAGATTTGTAGGAATTAGAATGAAAGTCAGATTTTATTGGTGCTTACATTTGCACCAATAAAACCCAGGAATTAAATAAAACCTAGAATTTTAAAAGCCAAGCTTAAGCTTGGCTTTTTTCTCTTGAAAAAATTTCAAAAAAAGTATTGACATAGAGCGAACAAGGTAGTATTATAATACTCGAAAGGGAGATAATGCTACCGGCACTGCGGTTTAGGGAGCCTGTTATCGTGTTTTAATTACGCGTTGCTTCCTAGTCGGTAGATAATATATTTAATTAATAATGTTATGAATGTTTGACATGCATTAGTAATGTGTAGGAATTAAATAAGCATCAAGCTTATTTAATTCCGTAATGGGATACTTTCTTGAACTCAGTTCAAGAAAGTAGTCTGACTTGAATGAAATGAAAGTCAGATTTTATTGGTGCCTTCATTTGAACCAATAAAACCTACTTTAATGCTCTATTTAGGCACAGGTTTTTCCTGTGCTTTTTTCTTTGCAGAAAAATCAATTGTAATCCACGCCAAGCAACACTTTTTTGACTTTATCTTGCTAAAGTAGTGTGATAAAATATTTACTAGTTTGCTAGATATAATCTAGGTTGAAGGAGGTTTCTTATGAAAAAAAGAATTTTTTCTTTATTCATGGTTGCAACTATGGCGTGTGCATTGATGGCGGGATGCGGCAAGGAGAATAGCACTCCTGCTACTACTGATGTTGACAAGACTGCAGGGGCAACATATAAGGTTGGTATCATCCAGTATGTGGACGATGCTTCACTTAATCAGATAGTTTCTAATCTCGAGGAAAGACTTGATGAACTTAGTGAGGAGAAGGAATGCAAGTTTGAATACGAGGATTACTATTTTAATGGACAGGCAGATTCGACAACTATCAATCAGATAGTTACAGAGCTTATTAATGACGAGGTAGATATTATTGTTCCAATAGCTACTCCAACAGCTCTTATTTGCCAGTCTGCTACAGAGGATAATCAGATTCCTGTTGTATTTGCAGCAGTTTCAGATCCAGTTGGTGCAGGTCTTGTAGAGAGCAATGATGCACCAGGAGCAAACGTTACAGGTACATCAGATGCTTTAAATACATCAGCTGTTCTTGATTTGATGTTAGAGCAGGATAGAGATTTACTGAAGGTCGGTTTACTTTATGACAAGAGCCAGGATGCTTCTGCAGGCCCAATCAAGGAGGCTAAGAAGTATCTTAAGAATGCAGGCATAGAGTATGTTGAAAAGACAGGTACTAAGAACGACGAAGTTATGCTTGCAGCAGATGCACTTGTGGCTGAAGGTGTAGAGGCAGTATTTACTCCTACCGACAACACTATTATGACAGCCGAGCTTGCTATTTATGAGAAGTTTATTGATGCAGGTATTCCACATTATTGCGGTGCAGATTCATTTGCGCTTAACGGTGCTTATCTTGGATATGGCGTAAACTACGCAACACTTGGCAAAGAGACAGCCAACATGGTCGCAGAGGTATTGGTAGATGGCAAAGAGCCAGCAACCCTCCCAGTTAAGACTCTCGACAACGGTACAGCTACAGTCAACACAGAGACAGCAGCAGCCCTTGATTTAGACTATACTAAGATTAAAGATATGTGTGATGGCTTTGTAGAAATTCAGACTTCAAAGGAGTTTAGTAAATAAATGTCTTCAATTTTTACAATTTCGATTTTTCAAAGTGCTTTGGAGCTAGGGTGCATTTATGCACTCGTAGCTCTGGCACTTTTTATTTCTTTTACAATACTTAATATTGCAGATTTAACAACAGATGGTTGCTTTACCTTGGGCTGCGCAGTTGCGGCAATGGTTACATTGGCAGGCCATCCTTTCCTTGCTCTTATAGCGGCACTCGTAACAGGTGCGCTAGCAGGATTTGTAACTGCTTTCCTACAGACTAAACTAGGGGTGGAATCTATTTTGGCAGGTATTATCGTAAATACTGGTTTGTACACCATAAACATTGCTGTCATGGGATTTGCTTCACTTATCAACTTGTTTGGATGCGATACTGTTTTTTCTATAGGAAAAGACACTTTGGGAAATACTTTTATTGGTGACTGGTACAAGGTTGCTATGGTTGCCCTCATAGTGATAGTTATTTCCTTGGCACTTTGGTGGTTCCTTGGTACCACACTTGGTATGTCAATCAGAGCTACCGGTGATAATGCTGAGATGGTTAAGTCATCATCTATCAATCCTACATTTACAATTACAGTTGGTCTGTGCCTTGCCAATTCCCTTACAGCACTTTCAGGAGCATTGATTGCTCAGTATCAAAAGTCTGCTGACATCAACATTGGTACAGGTATGGTTACTATTGCGCTGGCTTCACTTATCATTGGCCAGACACTTATTGGAAACAAGGGTTCAATTTTTAGACGTATATTAGGTACCATTTTAGGTTCTGTACTTTATAGATTTATAGTGGCGATTGCTCTTAGATTGTCAGTTCCGGCAGAGGCATTAAAGCTTGTATCTGCAATCATTGTTGCTGTTGCTATAGCTGCACCTTACGTTCGTAAGAAAGCAGCTTTGAAGAAGCGCGAATTTGCCAATTATCGCTGCAACCGCGGTCAGGAGGTAAAGTAGATGCTTAAAATAGATCACATTTCTAAAACTTTTAATCCTGGCACAGTCAACGAAAAGGCGGCTCTCACCAATCTTTCTTTAGAGCTTAAGGATGGTGATTTTGCAACAATTGTTGGCTCAAATGGAGCGGGCAAATCAACTATGTTTAACGCCATAGCTGGTACATTTATTGTTGACGAAGGCAATATTTACTTAGATGGCGAGGATATTACCTTTAAAAAAGAGCACGTTCGCAGTAAATATATAGGACATCTTTTCCAGGACCCACTTAAGGGTACTGCACCAAATATGACAATCGAAGAAAATATGGCTTTGGCTTATCTTCGAGCATCTAAGGCTTCAAGCAAGCTTTTTTCAAGAATTAGCTCCAAGGACAAAGCTAGATTTAGGGAGCAGCTTTCTCTTCTTGGAATGGGGCTTGAAGATAGAATGAAGCAGCCAGTAGGATTACTTTCCGGCGGACAGAGGCAAGCTCTTACATTGCTCATGGCTACATTTGTTACACCTAAGCTTTTACTTTTAGATGAGCATACAGCAGCCTTAGATCCTGCTACGGCAGAAAAGGTGTTAAATCTCACCAAGAGTATCGTGGCAGAGCGAGGTATCACCTGTCTTATGGTTACCCACAATATGCATCAGGCACTGGAGGTGGGCAACAGGACTTTGATGATGAATGCTGGCAATATTGTTTTTGATACTGAGGGTGAAGAGCGAGCAAAACTTTCTGTAGCAGACCTGTTGGAGAAGTTTAAGGTGGGCGCAGGAGAGGAATTAGATAACGATAGAGTGTTGTTGTCATAAATTTTTGTTCATATTATTACTTTAATTAACTAAAGCAATATGCTAAGATGTTAAGCAATACGGCAATCTTTAGGAATTCGAAATATTTGGATTGCAAATAACATTGAACGAGGAAATAGAAATGAAAAAGGTAGTTAAATTTGGTGGTAGCTCACTGGCTGACGCTAAGCAGTTCAAAAAGGTAGGCGATATTATCCGTGCAGACGAGACTAGAGTTTTCGTTGTTCCATCTGCTCCAGGTAAGCGTAACAGCAAGGATACCAAGGTAACAGATATGCTTATTGGCACATATGAGGATGCCAAGGCAGGTAAGGATGTTAGCAAGAATCTTGAGGCTATCAAGGCTCGTTACAACGAGATTATCGATGGATTAAAGCTTAAGGATTTTTCTTTAGATGAGGATTTCAAGCAGATTGCAGCAGATATCAAGGCAGACCTTTCACTTGATTATCTTGCAAGCCGTGGCGAGTACCTCAACGGCAAGATTATGGCTAAGTATTTAGGCTATGACTTTATCGATGCCAAGGATGTTATCTTCTTCAACGAGGAAGGACACCTTAATTCATACAAGACAGAGAAGACTATGGCAAAGGCATTAGAGGAGCATCCACATGCAGTTATTCCAGGTTTCTATGGATGTGGCAAGGATGGTCGCGTTAAGACTTTCTCACGTGGTGGTTCTGATGTTACAGGTTCTATCGTAGCAGGCGCAGCTAAGGTTGATGTTTACGAGAACTGGACAGACGTTTCTGGTTTCTTGATTTGCGATCCACGTATCGTTGACAACCCAGTTGGTATGCAGACTATCACATACAGAGAGCTTCGCGAGCTTTCATACATGGGTGCAGGCGTTCTTCACGAGGATGCTATTTTCCCAGTTCGTTCAGCTGGTATTCCAATCAACATCAAGAACACCAACAAGCCAGAGGATGATGGCACATGGATTGTTGAGTCTACAGCTCAGCGCAATGAGTACGTTATCACAGGTATTGCTGGTAAGAAGGGATTCTGTACAGTACTTATCACAAAGTCTCTTATGAACTCTGAGATTGGTTTCTGTCGTAAGGCGCTTCAGGCATTCGAGGACAATGGAATCAACATCGAGCACATGCCATCAGGTATCGATACAATGACAGTTGTTGTTCACGAGGATGAGTTCATCAACAAGGAGCAGGCAGTTGTTTCTGCTATTCACAGAAATTGCTCACCAGACTCTATCGAGATTGAGTCAGACCTTGCACTTATCGCAGTTGTAGGTCGCGGTATGAAGAGCACACGTGGTACTGCCGGACGTATCTTCTCAGCACTTAGCCATGCACATGTAAACGTTCGCATGATTGATCAGGGTTCTTCCGAGCTCAACATCATCATCGGTGTTCAAAACGAAGATTTCGATACAGCTGTTAAGTCTATATACGATATTTTTGTTACAACAAAGCTTTAAATGTATTGCCCTGAGGCTGCTACTTTTAAGTGGCGGCCAAGGGGTTTTTTAAAGAACGTTGAAAGAGAGGAATAACATGAGCCTTATAATCAAAAATGGAAGAGTTTTAAACCCTCCAACAAATACAGATAAATTATTAGATATTAAGATAGACGGGAACATTATCTCAGCTGTAGAGGCTGATATTGTTCCCGTTTCTTCTGATACGGTAGTTGATGCATCGGGGTGTTATGTGTTCCCTGGATTCATTGACATGCATGTTCACTTTAGAGATCCAGGTCAGATTGAGAAGGAGGACATCGAAACCGGTTCAAAGGCGGCAGCAAGAGGCGGAGTCACCACAGTGCTTGCTATGCCAAATACCAAGCCTGTTGTAGATAACCCAGAGCTTGTAAATTATGTTCATAACAAGGCTAAAGAGGTTGGCCTTACAAGGGTTCTTCAGGTTGGTTCTGTTACCAAGGGAATGGAAGGCAAGGAGCTTTCTGATTTACAGGGAATGATTGATGCTGGGATACCAGCTATTTCTGAGGATGGTAAATCCGTTATGGACTCTGGCTTATACCGTGAGGCAATGAAGATTGTTGCCAAGGCAAATGTTCCAGTGCTTGCCCACTGCGAGGATATTAATTTGGTGCAAGGTGGAGTTATGAACCTTGGTGCCAAGTCTGATTCCATGGGTGAAAAGGGCATTAGTAATGCTGTTGAAAATATAATTGAGATGCGTGACATTATGTTGGCTGAGGAGACAGGAGCAACACTTCATCTTTGTCATTGCTCAACCAAAGAAAGCTATGACATAGTCAAGGAGGCTAAGGCCAGAGGTGTTAAGGTGTCAGGCGAGGTTTGCCCTCATCACTTTACACTCACAGAGGATGACATCGTGCCAGGAGATGGCAATTACAAGATGAATCCACCAGTCAGAACAGCTGCCGATAGGGAAGCCCTTAGAAAGGGCCTTGCTGAGGGTGTCTTTGAGGTCATTTCCACAGACCATGCTCCACACACCGCTGAGGAAAAGGCCAAGGGCTTTGCTTCACCATTTGGTATCGTAGGCTTGGAGACATCTGCAAGCTTAACATATACAGAGCTCGTTTTATCAGGGCTCATCACACCACTTACTATGGCTGCATATATGAGCAGCAATCCAGCAAGGATTCTTGGCCGCGACGACTTGGGAAATATTGCTACAGGAAAGGCAGCAGATATAACAATTTTTGACCCTAGGGTTGAATACGAGATTCACGCTGCAGACTTTGTTGGCAAATCCAAGAACATGCCATTCGAAGGCCGCAAGGTACAGGGTAAGGTAGTTAAAACAATTTATGGTGGACGCGTAGTATACGAAGCGTAACATGCGTATTTAAGAAAGGATACATTATGATTCAAAAACTAATAACTCAAATTCAAGCTAAAAATGCTCCTATAGTTGTAGGCCTCGACCCTACAATGAAGCTTATGCCAAAGTCGCTTGTGGACAAGTACATCTCAGATATGGGTCAGACACTTGAGGCTGTTGGTGAGGCAATGTTTGATTACAACAAGCAGATTATGGATGCTACTGCAGACTTGATTCCAGCTGTTAAGCCACAAATCGCCATGTATGAAAGCTATGGCATTCCAGGACTTATTGCTTACAAGAAGTCGGTAGATTATGCAAAGAAACTTGGCCTTGTAGTTATCGCTGATATCAAGCGCGGCGACATTGGTTCTACATCTACAGCCTACGCACTTGGACATCTTGGCTCAGTGCAGGTTGGTGACAATACATTTAAGGGATTTGATGCAGATATGGCTACAGTTAATCCTTACCTTGGAACAGATGGTGTTAAGCCATTTGTTGATGTTTGCAAGGAGGAGGACAAGGGTATCTTTGTACTTTGCAAGACATCTAATCCTTCATCAGGAGAGTTCCAGGATAGACTCATTGATGGCAGACCTCTCTATGAGCATATGGCTGAAAAGATTGAGGAGTGGGGTGCTGATACTCGCGAGGGCGACTACTCAAATGTTGGTGCTGTTGTAGGTGCTACATATCCAGAAATGGGAGCAAAGCTTCGCAAGCTCATGCCTCATACATATATCTTAGTACCTGGTTATGGTGCACAGGGTGGCAAGGGTGCAGACCTTGTTAACTTCTTTAATGAAGACGGCCTTGGAGCAATTGTAAATTCAAGCCGTGGAATAATTGCTGCATACCAGCAGGAGAAATATGCAAAGTTCGGAGAGGCCAATTTTGCTGATGCAAGTAGAGCAGCGGTTGAAGATATGCTTGCAGATATTCGCTCTGCATTATAATTCTCTCATGGGTTTGCTGCACTGAGTGTAGTGCAGGAGAAATTTTGGGTGCAGAATGACCCTGATGAGGGGCAAAGGAGTTTAATTAATGAAAGTAAAAGAAACTGCAAAAATTATAGAATCAAAAAATCTGGCGCAGGGCGTGTACAGCCTTAAGATAAAGACAACTGCAGCAAAGGATGCTATTCCTGGTCAGTTTATCAATATTTTTTCAAAGGACGGCAGCAAGCTTTTGCCTCGTCCAATAAGTATTTGCGAGATAGATAAGGAGGCTTCTACTCTTAGAGTGGTATTTAGAGTAGTTGGTGCAGGAACCAACGAGTTCTCAAAGCTGGTTTCTGGCGATGAAGTTGAGGTTATGGGACCTCTTGGAAACGGTTTTCCACTTGAAGGAGAAAAGTCCATAGTCGTTGGAGGTGGAATTGGTGTTCCTCCAATGCTTGAGCTTGCAAAGCAGTTGCCAGGTTCTGTAACAGCAGTTATGGGTTACAGAAATGACGATATGTTTCTCACTGAAGAGTTCACAGATGTTGCTGCAGAGCTTATCATTGCAACAGATGATGGCTCGGTAGGTGTGCATGGTACTGTTGTAGATGCTATGAATGAAAACAATCTACAGGCAGATGTGATTTATGCTTGCGGTCCAAAGCCAATGCTTAGAGGTGCTGCAGCCTATGCCAAGGAGCATGGTATTAAATGCTACGTTTCCATGGAAGAGCGTATGGCATGTGGTGTTGGTGCATGTCTGGGATGCGTATGCAAATCTACTGAGGTAGATGACCACAGCCACGTTCACAATAAGAGAGTATGTAAGGACGGTCCAGTATTCTTAGCTACGGAGGTAGAATTATAATGAACACAAAAGTTACCATCGCAGGAGTAGAATTTCAAAATCCAATTATGGAAGCTTCCGGTACATTTGGTTCTGGAATGGAATACTCGGAGTTTGTAGATTTAAATCAGCTTGGTGCTGTTGTTACCAAAGGTGTTGCAAATGTGCCATGGCCAGGCAATCCAACACCACGTATTGCTGAGGTAAGCTCAGGCATGCTAAATGCTATTGGTTTGCAGAATCCAGGAGTGGAAGTATTCTGTGAGAGAGATTTAAAATTTCTTGAACAATTTGTGGACACGAAAGTTTTGGTTAATGTTTGCGGACATTCAGCCGAAGAATATATTGAAGTGGTTGACAGATTATCTTCAGAAAGCCGCGTAGATATGTTAGAAATCAATATATCTTGCCCTAATGTTAAGGAAGGCGGAATTGCTTTCGGACAGGATCCAAAGGCAGTTGAAGAAATCACTCGTCTGGTAAAAGCGCATGCCAAGCAGCCTATTGTTATGAAACTTTCACCTAACGTTACAGATATCAAGGTGATGGCAAAGGCGGCAGAGGCCGGTGGAGCAGACGCCATTTCACTTATAAACACTCTTACAGGAATGAAAATCGATGTTGAGCGTCAAAGCTTTGTTCTAGCAAATAAGACCGGTGGTATGTCTGGTCCAGCAGTCCATCCTATAGCAGTGAGAATGGTATATGAATGTGCCAATGCTGTAAGGATTCCTATCATTGGAATGGGAGGCATTAGCACTTGGGAAGATGCAGTGGAAATGATGTTGGCAGGCGCGACAGCAGTATCTGTTGGCACAGCAAATTTCTTTAATCCTACTGCAACGGTGGATATTTTAGCTGGGGTCAAAGATTATATGATTCGCAAAAATATTGAGGATATCAATTCTATCATAGGTGTTGTAAAATAGTAGTAGGAGAAGTTGTATATACAACAAGCTGATGTTCACATAAAATTCAGATAAATTACTCAGAAAATTCCGTGACACATTGACTTGGATTTGCTACACTTTACTTACCTCGAAAGACTGTGAAAGGAGGGGAGCTGATGAAGTTCAAGAAGATAGGTGAAGACAAGATTCGTTGCGTCATCACTAAAGAAGAAATGGAACAGAACGGCATGGAGCTTGGAGATTTCGTCAGTGACCAGGAAAAGACCCAAAGCTTTATCCGGGACATTTTAGCAGAGGCATGTGAAACACTTGGTATTGAAACACACGCTAAAGCTTACAGCGTACAGATGACAGTTATGCCACAAGGAGATGTTGCGTTGCTCATTTCCCCAGATTCTAGTTCTGGTTTGGCAACAGCTATAGAGGAACTCAAAAAGCATTTAACAGGATTACAGGAAACACTTTCTACCACAAAGAATGCACCAGGCATGGGTTCTAGGACTACATCTGATGTACCTGTACAGAATGCATCTGCATTACAGGATGATAAGGACGAGATAACAGATCAGTATCTCGATACTCCACTGTGGGCAATCCTTCCAGACTTAGACGCAGCTATTATGCTTTGTAAGCACATTCCAAAGTACAGTGGCATTCAGAGTTCACTTTATCGTTATGGTGATGATTACTACATCAAGCTTAACTTTAGACTTACACGTCGCCAGATTTCATCAGTAATTTTGGTAATTGCAGAGTATGCAAGCCAGATGTTTACAGAGAGTTTTGATGGAGCATTTTTACTAGAGCATGGCGATTTGATTTGCGAAGATTGCGTAAATACATTGTCACAGGTATAACATAGAATAATATTAGACCATCGCTTTGGCGGTGGTCTTTTTTTGTCGGAACTTATTTTGCAATCGCATACATAGTAAAACTCTTTCTAGCTTTATAAAAATATGATACCCTTTTTATATAACCTGTTTAAACAAGATGGAGAAGTTTTATGGCAAAATCAAAATACGAAAGCATTTACAGAGATTTAAAAGAAAGAATCGAAGGGGAGGAGTACGAGTACCAGACAATTCTTCCTTCAGAAAATACTTTGATTAAAACATACGATTGCTCGAGAAATACAGTAAGACGAGCTCTGGCGCAGCTGGCGGAGATTGGCTATGTTCAGGCCATCAATGGCGTAGGAGTCAGGGTGGTGTATCAACCAGTGGACAAGGCAAGCTTTGTAATAGGTGGCATTGAAACCTTTAAAGAGTCTGCCACTCGCAATAAGCTTAAGAGCACTACAGAGGTTGTGCTTTTTGCAGAAATTGTTGCAGATGCAAGAGTCGCCAAAAGATCTGGCTTCAAAGAGGGAACAGAGCTTTATTACATACAAAGACTTAGAAAGCTAGATGGTAAACCATGTATTTTGGATATCAACCTTTTTGACAAATCCATTGTCACAGGTCTTACCAAGGAGATAGCTAGCAAGTCGATTTATGAATATATAGAAAACGAATTGAATATGGAAATCAGCATGAGTAAGCGCAAGATGACAGTGGAGAGAGTCACGCAGGTAGATTCTATGTACTTAAGCTTGGGGGATTCTAATTGTCTTGCGGTGGTGTCCAGCCAAACATTTAATAAAAAAGGATTGCTGTTTGAATATACCCAGTCAAGGCATGTACCGGAATATTTCTGCTTTATGGATACAGCTGTTAGACATAAAGATGTTGACCTGTTTAAACAGGTGTGATATAAAATAATTAAGAACCTATTCAAACAGGTGAATGGGTAAAGTAAATTAACACCAGTAAAGGAGAATATCATGGGAAAATTTACGGAGCAAAGCAAGCAGTTATTGAAACTCGTAGGGGGCAATGACAATATTGCAGCAGTATCACATTGCGTCACAAGAATGAGATTCGTTTTAAACGATCCTCAAAAGGCTGACGTGGCAGCAATTGAGAAGATTGAAGGAGTAAAGGGTACATTTACTCAGGCTGGACAGTTTCAGGTTATCATCGGGCAGGAGGTGCAGGAATTCTACAATGATTTCACTGCGGTTTCTGGTCTTGAAGGCGTTTCAAAGGACCAGGTAAAGAAGGCTGCCAAACAAAATCAAAATATATTACAGAGAATCATGTCATCAATTGCTGAGATTTTTGCACCAATCATCCCGGCACTTGTAGTCGGAGGTTTGATTTTAGGTTTCAGAAATGTAATCGGTGACATTGATTTCGGAAACGGCACCATTGTTTCTCAGTCACAGTTCTGGGCAGGTGTTCACAGCTTCTTATGGCTTATCGGCGAAGCTATTTTCCATATGCTTCCAGTAGGCATCTGTTGGTCAATCACTAAAAAGATGGGTACAACTCAGATCCTTGGTATCATCCTTGGATGTACACTTGTATCGGGCCAGCTTTTAAATGCTTATGGTGTTGCCGGCGCAGCAGCTGATGCAATTCCAAAGTGGGATTTTGGATTTGCACAGGTAAATATGATTGGTTATCAGGCACAGGTTATTCCAGCGATTTTGGCAGGTTTCTGCCTGGTATTCTTAGAGAGATTTTTCACAAAGATTTGTCCAAAGGTTATATCAATGATTGTTGTGCCTTTCTGTTCATTAATCCTTGCAGTTATGGCGTCACATTTCATCCTTGGACCTATCGGCTGGAAGATTGGTTCATTGATTTCAGCAGGTGTTCACGCTGGACTTACAAGTGCTGCTAACTGGCTCTTTGCCGGTATCTTTGGTTTCTTCTATGCACCACTTGTTATCACAGGTTTGCATCATATGACAAATGCAATCGATACACAGCTTGTGGCTGATTTTGGCGGAACAATTCTTTGGCCTATGATTGCTCTTTCAAATATCGCTCAGGGTTCAGCAGTACTTGGTATGATTTTCTTACAGAGAAAGAATGCCAAGACTCAGGAAGTTTCTATTCCAGCATGTATTTCATGTTACCTTGGCGTAACAGAGCCAGCTATGTTTGGTGTAAATATTAAATATGGATTCCCATTTATATGCGCAATGATTGGCTCGTGCATTGCAGCTATCCTCTCAGTTGGTAGCGGCGTAATGGCCAACTCAATCGGTGTAGGTGGTATTCCGGGAATTCTTTCGATTCAGACAAAGTACATGGGCATTTTCGCTCTTGCAATGATTATTGCCATTGTGGTGCCATTTGTGCTTACAGTTATCATCGGCAAGAAAAAGCTTACCAAAGAAGATTTATACGGCGAAGCCCAATAGTTTTTGGAGGAAATTGAATGTCCAATTTTAAAGACAAGGTAGTTTATCAGATATATCCAAGATCATTTTATGATACTGATGGAGATGGATTTGGGGATTTAAAGGGTATTACAGCAAAGCTAGATTACTTGAGCCAGCTAGGTGTTGATTACATTTGGATTACACCATTTTTCGTTTCGCCTCAGAGGGATAATGGCTATGATATTGCAGATTATCGGGAGGTTGACCCAAGGTTTGGTACCATGGCAGATTTTGAGGAACTGGCTTGCCAGGCTAAGGCCCATGGCATAGGGATTATGCTGGACATGGTTTTCAATCACACATCCACCGAGCATCAGTGGTTTAAAAAGGCTCTTGCCGGAGATGAAAAGTACCAGGATTATTATATGTTTGTGGAGGGGGAGCCGGATTCTCCTCCTACAAACTGGGTTTCAAAATTTGGTGGTAATGCTTGGCAGTATGTGCCGGATCTTAAGAAATGGTATTTGCATCTTTTCGATGTCACTCAGGCTGACCTTAATTGGGAAAACCCGGCAGTGCGTCAGGAGCTAAAGGATATCATCAGATTTTGGAAGGATAAGGGTGTTAGCGGATTCAGATTTGATGTTATCAACCTTATTTCAAAGCCTGAGATTTTAGAAAATGATTATGAGGGTGACGGCCGCAGATTTTATACTGATGGGCCAAAGGTTCATGAGTATCTCAAGGAACTGGTGGCAGATACCGGCATTGCAGATATGGTGACAGTGGGGGAAATGTCCTCAACTACCATCGACAACTGTATAAAATATTCCAATCCTGCTGAGCGGGAACTATCCATGGTTTTCAGCTTCCATCATTTGAAGGTGGATTATAAAAATGGCAATAAGTGGGAGCTTATGCCTTACGACAAAGTTCAGCTTAAGAAGCTCTTGAAGGATTGGCAGGAAAACATGGCTAAGGGGCAAGGTTGGAACGCAGTGTTTTGGACCAATCACGACCAGCCTCGTACAATTTCAAGATTTGGTGACGAAAACAAATATTGGAAGGAATCGGGAAAGCTCTTTGCTGGCATCATTCATTTGATGCGTGGTACTCCTTATGTGTACCAAGGCGAGGAGATAGGTATGTTAAACACCCACTTCACCGACATTAATCGGTACAAGGATGTGGAGAGTCTTAATTATTTCAAGATTCTATTAGACAGGGGCAAGACCAAGGCTCAGGCTCTTGAAATCATCAACGAGCGTTCTCGAGATAACTGCCGCACGCCAATGCAGTGGGATTCAACAAGAAATGACGGATTCACCACCGGCACTCCTTGGATTGAGGTGCCAGAGTACGGCAAAGCTATAACGGTTGAATCTCAAATTAATGATGAGGATTCAATCTGGTCATTTTATAAAAAGCTAATTGCACTTAGAAAGAAATACAAAATAATTTCTGAGGGTGAAATAAGCTTCAACTATCAGGTGCCAGAGGATGTTATTAGCTATAAGCGAAGCTTTGGAAATCAGCAGCTTGTGGTTTATGGAAATCTTTCAGGTGAGAGTGTAAGTGTTGCTGGCGTGCCGAAAATTTCTATGGATAATGTACTGATTGGAAATTATAGCGACGCTGCTGAGTGTTTTGACGGTACGATTGAATTAAGACCTTATGAATTTGTGGCAGTGATGATATAAGTGCAAGATTTGAATCACAGATAAATGCTGAGTTATGTTTAATTGGGGAAGTAAGGTTTGAATTTTTGGAGTTTTATTGTTATTTTACGATAAGTTTGATGATATTGAAAAGATTACATTAGTTACAAATTTTAATGTTGAGTATGACTTTCGAGGATATATGAAAGTCATACTTATTTTGTATAGAAAAAGAATAATTGGAGTATGACATTTTGTATTTTAACTATTAATGATACTTGAAAGTAATTATTGCAGAGTATATAGACAGAAAATTGTTAAAAAAAGTATGACTTTTATATATAGCTAAAAGTCATACTCCAATTTAAAATCTAATATAGATTTACTTTACATATATCTGGCATGACTGCATAGTTTCGAGAGCTGCAGCATGTTTTTCAGGTGTGACGCCTGCACAGCAGGACGAATCTACGCTGATTTTAATTTCTGGCATAAATGCTTTGAGCATTAACGCATTTGAAACAACACAGATATCGGTACAAAGCCCAATGAGCTCGAGTTCGATTTCTTCCTTTTCAGCTATGGCTTTTACTGCTTCAACAAGTTCTGTGGAGCCAAAGGTTGGTTTGTCAAAATATGTTGCACCATTCAAAACTTTGGCAACCCTAGCATCAATCTCCCAACCAGGAGTGCCCTTTATGCAATGCTCAACTGGTAGGTTGTGGCCTTCTTGGGTCTGCATGTAGTTTGGCTGGTGCGTATCTCTTGTTACTAACACATCGTTGATGTCATATGATTTAATCTTTTCAATGACTGCAGGAACAATAGCCTCGGCCTCCTTAGTGCCCAAAGCACCATCAACAAAGTCTTTTTGCATATCTACAACTATTAATATTTTTCTCATGGAAATCCCCCTTACTATCTAAAGTATATTTGTAATTATAAATGTAAAATTAATATATGCAAAGATAAATCGATTCGTCTATTAAATAATTATCTGTTAAGTAATACCATTTGTGGGAGGAGAGTGTTAAAATTATCTTATAGTTAATGGAGTCGGTATAATGGTTTCAAGCAAGGGGGCACTTTATGGGAGCAGGCTCAGGAGCAAAGAGAAGACAGATAGCAAATTACATGGATTCCCTTCCAGAGGAGTTTGAGGTTTTGGAGGATCAGCTTGATGCTGACGACCCTTCAATTAAGCTTCAAACCAAGACTAGAATTATTAGTCTGTCCTGTGATGACAAGGCCAATGTGGTTGAGGATTTTAGAATGCGCAAGGGAGCCGGTTCCAAGGATGATTTCTTGGTAAAGCAGGAGGCTTACAACGCAATCAGCAACTACTATAACGACTATTACACAGGTGCCAAGGTGGTGAAGAAGTCATTTGAGGAAGGTATTCTCAAAATCGAATTGGAGAATCGTGTGGTTACTCTTACCTATGATGCTGCCACCAAATCGGTGGAGGAAAAGGATAGGGCAAAGCGTAGCACCAAGACTAATAATAGTTCTTACCAGCAGATAACTTTATTTGACTTACCTAAGAATAAAAAGTCTGATATAAATACTCAACAAGAGACAAAGAAAGTTGAGGAGTCTGCTAGAAAAACTCAAGTTGATTCAGAGAAAAAAACAGAAACTAAAGTAGATGTTAGTACTAATATCAAGCCTGTAGTTAAGGAAAAGAAGTACAATAGATGGAGTGATGGAACCATCGTTAAAAACATTTGTAACAACAAAGAATACAGAGTTAAGCGAGATGAAGGCAACATAATAGAAGTGTTTGACAAGGAGCATGGATATTTAATTATGGCCCGTTCAGATCTAGTTTTATCCGATTAAAAATATCCGTAAAATTTTATTTTTTTCTGTGAAAAAAAGATGAATTTTAAAATGCTCTGTGTTATAATACTCATGTATGAAATGTATCTTTTTTGAGGTGTGAGCTTTGTGTCTTCGCTTTATGCGAAGGCGAAGCTCCATTTTTTTTGTACTTTTTTACGAATCTATTTTGAATTTTAAATATAAGTTTGGTTAGTTAAAACTAACTGACGGGGAGTATAATGATTTCTATCGTAAGAGTCGCGATTAATTAGAACAATTTTGGAGGCTTATTATGAATTTAGAAATTATATGGGGGGTTATGGTTCCGTTTATCGGAACAACTGCTGGCGCAGCCTGCGTATTCTTTATGAAGAAAAATCTTAGCAGCCAGGTTGAGCGCGCCCTCACTGGATTTGCCGGTGGTGTTATGGTTGCTGCTTCTATATGGAGTCTTTTGATTCCAGCTATGACTCAGTCTGAGGATATGGGCAAACTATCATTTTTACCTGCTGTAGTTGGGTTTTGGCTTGGAATATTTTTCCTATTGTTGATTGATAGTTTGACTCCTCATTTGCACATGTTTGCAGAAAAGCCAGAGGGGCGTAGCAGCAAATTCAAAAAGACTACGCTTATGGTGCTTGCTGTTACAATTCACAATATTCCTGAGGGAATGGCCGTAGGCGCTGTATTTGCAGGCTTGGTTGCCAATAGCTCACTTATCACAGTTGGTGGGGCTATGGCATTAGCACTTGGTATAGCTATACAGAACTTTCCTGAGGGCGCCATTATTTCTATGCCACTTCACGGCGAGGGTATGAGTCGCGGCAAGTCATTTTGGTATGGTTTTATTTCTGGTGCTGTTGAGCCAGTGGCTGCCATGATTACAATAATTGCTGCAGGAATAATTGTTCCGGCTATGCCATATTTTCTAAGCTTTGCAGCAGGTGCAATGATATATGTCGTAGTCGAGGAACTCATTCCAGAGATGTCCAGCGGTGAGCATTCAAACGTGGGTGTTATAATGTTTTCACTGGGATTCACCCTTATGATGGCTCTTGATGTGGCTTTGGGATAATTCAACTTGGGATTCTAGGTACTCATATTCCATAAAATCTAACGCGATATCAGATGGCTCCCCCTGGGGAGCCTCATTTATTTCTTTTAATCTTAAGGCCTCTTCATATCCTTTCAAAGCTGCAAAGGGCATGAATTGGCTGGCTCTATCTGCTCTTGGCATGATAATCCTCCTTATGCTTTATGACCGCCGATCTGAGAATTTCTCTCTATGGTGGTGGCGGCATCTTGTAAATCTGTGCCCTTCAAAACAGCGTTCTTACCGAACTTTGACTTAAGGGCGTTTACAGATTGGGAAATATTTCTATCCTTTTCCATTATTGTAGGGTCTACAAAAAAGCTATATTGCTCAAAGCTGTCGCTAACAATGGAGTTGGCACTCAAATTTAGGCGGCGAACAAGACTGTCCTTTGGCACAATATTTTTGTAGATTTGCGTGAATGCATCAGTGATAATCCGCACAGAATTAGTTGTAACTTGCAAAGTTGTACTGCCTCCGCTTGATGGCATAGTGTTATAACTGTAGCCTACATATAGCGAGAGGTTGTTGCTTACCACATTGGCAGCAACCATATCCAGGGATAGCTGATTGGCCATTTCTTTTACTATGATTAGTCCCTCATCAAAGGTGTAATCTCGCATCAAAACCTGCCCAGCAGAAAGAGAGTGGGATTTCTGCTTGTAGTTCTTGATTTCTGCGATTGTACACGGCTCGAGGCCCCAGGCATGGTCAATAAGGAATTCTGATTGAGCTCCGAATTCTTTCAGTAAAATTTGGGGTGGTGTCTTTGCGATATCCTCTTGGGTAAATATGCCAAGGGAATTTAGATGCTTCGCGGTGCCATAGCCAATACGCCAAAAATCTGTCAGTGGACGGTGGCTCCAGAGTCGCTTCTTGTAGGATTCTTCGTCAAGTTGAGCAATAAAGTCCGGAGAGTGCTTGGCTAAAATATCAAGAGCAACCTTGGCAAGGTACATGTTGGTGCCGATACCACAGGTGGCCCTCAGCCCTCTTTTTTTATAAATCTTATCGATAATGGCCTGCGCGAGCTGCCTAGGGGTGAGATTATATAGGCTAAGATAGGAGGTCACATCTAAAAAAGCCTCGTCGATGGAGTAAACATGGATGTCTTCCTTGTCGACAAAGGAAAGATAAATCTCGTAAATCTCTGCTGAAACCTGAATATAGCGCTTCATCCTAGGAGGTGCCACGATATAATCAATGTCCGGTGGAATCTCGAATATACGGCATCTGTTCTTGACGCCCAAAGCCTTCATGGCAGGGGTAATAGCTAAACATATGGTGCCTCGCTTGCGCTCAGGATCTGCCACCACAAGCCGCGTTGTCATAACATCTAGCTTCCTGTCGATGCACTCTACGCTGGCATAAAAGCTCTTTAAATCTATGGCCAAATAATAACGTTCTTTCATAAAATCACTTACCTCACAAATAGAAAACAGAACGTAGATTCGTGTTTTCTGATACTATAATAAACCCGAACATATATTTGTGTCAATGGGGTGGACCTAGGGGACGGGGTTAGTGGGCCATTTTTATTTTGGCCCACTAACCCCGTCCCCTAGGTCCAAAACAAAAGTCAGACAATTTATAAATCAATTCTTAAATATTTATAAATTATTAGCACTCTCTATTGACGAGTGCTAATAGCGGGTGTATAACATAATTACAACAAGGGAACAAATAAAAGACGAAAATGTTCCTGAACCAACTGAGTAAACGGGAACTTACAGATAGTTGAAAGAGGAGGTAATAATTATGTTGATGCCTAGTATTTTTACAAATGATTTTATGGATGATTTCTTTGGTGTACCACGTATGACAGGTTTCGGCCAGAACGTCGAGAGAGATTTCTCAAGAATGATGAGCACCGATGTTAAGGAAAACGAAAACGGTTATTCAGTAGACATGAATCTTCCTGGTTTTGCAAAAGAAGATATTAAGGCAGAGCTTAAAGATGGTTATCTCACAATCAAAGCAGAGACCAATCAGAACAACGATGAAAAAGATGAGGATGGAAAGTACATCCGCAAGGAGCGTTACACAGGCTCTTGCTCAAGAAGCTTCTACGTAGGCGATGCAGTAACTCAGGAGGATATCCACGCGGCATTTAAAGATGGAGTATTGACATTGAATATCCCTAAAAAGGAAGCGATTCCTCAGAATGATGAGACAAAATATATCGCTATTGAAGGATAAGATTTTTAGATAAGTAAATTGGTTTTCTCCTTAATATTTTTCCGGCTGGGCACCCTAAAAGTCAATGTCATTAAGTTAAGATGACAGCCCAAAAGATCTCTATGTCAGAAATGACATAGGGGTCTTTTTTTCTTAAAAGGTATTGACAGATTATCGTAAATGTGTGGCCGCTTTCGCTACTGATGTTTTAAAGGTAGCGAA
>JAILGH010000066.1 GCA_024697025.1 Pseudobutyrivibrio sp. | reverse complement strand
TTAACACTAGGTCGCCATTTTCAATCGAAGCATCCAGTGAATCGCCTATATGTGCATTCAATAAATCCATTATCTCTTTTGATAAAATAATTCCTTGGCTGTTACCCCATTTTTTGATTGCTAGTTGCATAGCGGCCTCCTTTGTATATACATCGTCTATACATATTATAAAACTAATTGCTATGATTCGCCATACTTTTCTTCTATAACTTACTATAACTTTTGCTTCTCACAATCACTTACTATAACTTTTTGCAACCCTATATTTGCAATTCACTTATTCTCCTCCGCCTCTGTCCCCATAAACTCCTCCATGGTTGCAGATGTCTCGGAGCTGATTCCATCTCTCTTTATTACCGTCTTTACGGTATCAACAATTATCTGCAAATCCACTGCTAGGGAAACATTGTTTACATACCACACATCCATGGCAAACTTTTCCTCCCAAGTGACTGAGTTGCGGCCGTGAGCCTGGGCATAGCCAGTAAGTCCTGGGCGCACATCGTGACGATGTCTCTGCTCCTCGTTGTACCTAGGCAGATATCTGACAAGCAGTGGACGAGGGCCGATTATCGCCATTTGCCCCACCAAAATATTGAATAGCTCTGGCAACTCGTCCAATGACGATGCCCGTAAAAATCTGCCATATTTATTAAGGCGCACCTCGTCTGGCAAAAGATTGCCGTCAGCATCCTTTCGGTTATCCATGGTGCGAAATTTAATTAGCTTGAAAATCTTTTCATGAAGCCCTGGTCGCTCCTGTGTAAAAAACGGATTGCCACCCATGAAAATTGCTCCAAGTATTGTTAAAATCAGCAATAGTGGGGACAGTACTACAATCCCCACTAACGCTAATATAAAGTCTATTATTCTTTTAAAAAATTTTGCGTACATTTTTCCCCTTCCAAAATCACTACTTGCTCTGAGCTGGCACGCCCACGTATGTACCTGGCGCAGTCAGATCTGAAACCACAACAGCTCCTGCACCTATCATACAATCACTACAAACATCCAGGTTGTTGCTTACAACAGCTCCAATTCCAAGCCAACTTCTTGTTCCCATTGACACTGTTCCAGCAGTATGTGCTCCAACAGATATATGGCAAAAATCTCCGATTACATTGTCGTGATCAATTGATGCGCCAGTATTTATAATGCAGCCCTGGCCTATAACTGACCCTGAGTTAATTACAGCCCCAGCCATAACTACAGTTCCTATTCCCAACTTGGAATCAAAGGCTACCACCGCATTGGGATGGACCAATGTAACTACATTGCAACCCTTTGATATTATTTCATTTTGGATTTTTTCTCTAATAGCAGCATTGCCGATTCCTACGATAAAATCACAACTCATTTTTGCTAACTCAGCTGCCATCTGGCGATTCCCAAGGACGTTATATTCACCCACAGTTTTAACCTCAGGATTGTCATCTAAGAAAATCACTTCATCGTATCCGCTCAAAAGAGCTATATCAGCAATCACCTTTCCGTGACCGCTCGCTCCTATTATTGCTAATTGTTTCATTATTATTCCCTCTATATTTAGTCCATCTTCAACTTACTGATGCGACTATTATAATCCAATAACACTGACTGTTTCAGCCACAACCTTTGACTTATCAAAAATCTCTTCCATTCGCTTGCGACCTGCCAATCCCATTGCCTTGCGCTGTTCTACAGACAACTCGCAAAACTTTCGCATAGCCCCAGTCAATGACTGAGCATCTTGCTTTTCTGCCAAAAATCCTGTTACGCCATCTTCAACTGCTTCAAGACATCCATGAATATTGGAGGTTATAACCGGCCTCGCTGATGAAGCACACTCAAGATTGGTGTTAGCCATCCCTTCATGCCATGATGGCAAAACGAAGCAATGAGCTTTTTCAATGAATGGTCTAACATCAGTTTGAAATCCATGATATGTGAGCCATCCCTCATCTTGATATTGTTGAAGCCTTGCAGTGTAATCTTCCTCGCACCAACCCACTACGTCAAGATGGCATTTTAGCCCATCCTTCAATAAATTTTGCATAGCAGTAAAGAGCTCTTCTATTCCCTTTTCCTGCATCACTCTTCCTACAAATAAAAATCTGGTAGCATCTCCATCTGCGGGATATTCCATCACTGAAAACTGCTCAGTATTGACACCTGCGCCATTTAACACATTAGTAACCGCCTCAGGTATGATGCCACTGGAAACAAAAATCTGCTTGTTTTCCTCATTTTCAAAAAATACTACCTTGGCTTTCTTTAAAGCCATTTTATAAAGAGTCACTACAAACGTTTTGAGCAATCCGTCTTTCTGAAAAGCAGTTCCAAGGCCTGTGATATTTTCAACATAGCTTATATGCATTTTCTTACAAGCCAATCCGCCATATATATTAGGCTTGATGGTGTAGGTAATTACCATATCAGGATGCAGTTCTCTAATAATAGACTTATACTGCTTGTACAAAGAGTAATCCTTTAATGGATTCATTCCTCGCCTCTCCATTGGCGTATCAATGAACTTGCAGCCATAATCAACTAAATCGTCTACCTTCTCGCCATATGGCAATGCAATATACACTTCATTGTCCTTTAGTAGCTCTTTAATCAAATCCATGCGGAATTGAAAGAGGCCCATGTCGTTGTTTGCTAAAATTAATATCTTCATTTATTTTCATCCTAATTTAAACTCTGTTTACGGTCAGTATAGCAATATGGTGGAAGAATATCAATTTCAAATAATAAGCCTCCAGTATATTATCCACTAATTATTTTACAAACAATTTATCATAATCGTACTTCCCATAGAAGCTTTCCATCTTCTTGTAATACTTTTCCTTATTTCCCTCCGTTATCTCATCCTTGCCAGCCGCAATCATCTCCAAAATCTTGGTGTTGTATTCTGGCACAAAATGGCTCATATCCTTAAACATTTCCAAGTTTTCAGCCACATCTGTCTCCTGCAAGAATGAATACAAATGGACGTTATCATATTCAAGAAGCATATCCATCGTGTATCGTTCTGCCGCCATATATCTTTCGAGATTGCCCTGCTGATTTAGATAGTCAAAATAATACATG
>JAILGH010000056.1 GCA_024697025.1 Pseudobutyrivibrio sp. | reverse complement strand
CTGCTGCTGACCACTGGTCAACGAAATCGGCCATTGGGCTAGATGGTGTAATAGGATAAATAGCAGCAACGTCTGTAAACGCGTAAGCAACGTGTGCTGCAGCCTGGTTACCATCCATAGACTGTTTTGCTCTTGGCATTTCTAATTCCTCCTTTTATATAGGACATTTCAAGTTACTTGGGACGAGAAAAAACGATGTTAATTACCGCATATTATATGAAGTAAAAAATCTCAAAAAAAATAACCGGTACTCATCCCCGCAATGTCGTGATTTTATAATAGAACTATTGATAAAAAAATTCAATAAATCTAAGGCCCATTTCTGTTCATTTTGGAGTACAAAATTGTTAAATTTGCATGTACTAACTCGAGTTCGTCTAATAAAACTATAACATTTGTCTAAAAATATTGGAAGAATTGTTAAAAAATTCGCAAACAACGGACAAATGTCCGCCTTAGAATTACACGTCAAAAAATATGTAAAAACCAACAAAAAAATCAGCATATTTCTTTATTTTCACTCATTGACAATACTTACTTTGTTAAATATAATTTTAAAAAATTTACAGTCAATCAAAGAAAGAGAGGTTACGTTATGGCATCGATTATCGGTGATGGTATTACTTTCGACGACGTCTTACTGGTTCCTCAGTATTCGGAAGTAACTCCAAATCTTATCAATCTTCACACACATCTTACTAAAAAAATTGAACTCAATATTCCTATGATGAGTGCAGCCATGGATACTGTTACAGAATCCCGCATGGCAATCGCTATGGCACGTCAGGGTGGTATCGGTATCATTCACAAGAATATGTCTATCGAGGCTCAGGCCGAAGAGGTAGACAGAGTTAAACGTTCAGAAAATGGCGTTATCACAGATCCTTTTTCTCTAGGACCTAACAACACACTTGCAGAGGCAGACGAGCTCATGGGCAAGTTCAGAATTTCTGGTGTCCCTATTACTAAGGAAGATGGCACACTTATTGGAATTATCACCAATCGTGACCTCAAATTCGAAACAGATTTTTCTAAGAAAATAAGTGAGTCAATGACAGCCGAAGGTCTTATCACTGCAAAGGAAGGCATCTCTTTAGAAGAGGCAAAGGCAATTCTTGCAAAGTCTCGCAAAGAAAAGCTTCCTATTGTTGATGATCAGTTCAAGCTCAAGGGACTTATCACTATCAAAGATATTGAAAAGCAAATTAAATATCCAAACGCTGCAAAGGACGATCAGGGTAGACTTCTCTGTGGTGCAGGCGTTGGTATCACAGGCAATATGATGGAGCGTGTAGATGCTCTTGTAGATGCTCAGGTAGACGTTATTGTTATGGACTCTGCTCATGGTCATTCAAAGAACATCCTTGATGCAGTTAAAAAAGTTAAGGCAAAGTATCCTGACCTTCAGGTTATCGCAGGAAACATCGCCACAGGCGAGGCTACCAAGGCTCTTATCGAGGCTGGCGCTGATGCAGTTAAAGTTGGTATAGGACCTGGTTCTATCTGTACAACTCGTGTTGTTGCAGGTATCGGTGTTCCTCAGATATCAGCTATTATGGAGTGCTACGAAGTAGCAAAGACTTACGGTGTGCCAATCATCGCTGACGGTGGTATCAAGTACTCTGGTGATATGACTAAGGCTCTTGCAGCTGGTGGTTCAGTTTGTATGATGGGTTCAATGTTCGCAGGTTGCGACGAGGCTCCTGGTTCATTCGAGCTTTTCCAGGGACGTAAGTACAAGGTATACCGTGGTATGGGTTCTCTTGCAGCTATGGAAAACGGTTCAAAGGATCGTTACTTCCAGGAAGGTGCAAAGAAGCTTGTTCCAGAAGGTGTCGAAGGACGTGTTGCTTACAAGGGAAGCCTTGAGGATGTTATCTTCCAGCTCATCGGAGGTATCCGTTCAGGTATGGGCTACTGTGGTTGCCCTACTATCCCTGAGCTTCAGGAGCGCGGCAAGTTCGTAAAGATTTCCGCTGCTTCACTTAAGGAGTCACATCCACATGACATCCATATCACAAAGGAAGCACCTAACTATTCAGTAGAAGGATAATAAAATATACAACTAACCCCCGAGTTACGCTCTCAATCCTGAAGATACTCCGCTCGACCAAAACGTCTCGCTTGAGTACTCCTCAGAGGTTTATAGCTACTCGGGGGTTTCCTTTATCTCTTTAATTTTATCCTTCTACAGAATAAGTTCTCTAACCGTTATAGTTTGACAGGAACTGACGGGTGCGTTCGTTAGCAGGGTTGTCGATAACCTGGGCAGGTGTTCCCTGCTCTGCTATTACGCCCCCATCCATAAATATTATTTCGTCCGAAACATCTTTAGCAAATCCTATCTCGTGAGTAACGATAATCATTGTTGTGTGATTATCAGCAAGCTCACGGATAACCTTTAATACCTCGCCTGTAAGCTCTGGATCAAGAGCCGAAGTAGGCTCGTCAAAGCAAAGTATATCCGGCTGAAGTGCCAGTGCCCTTGCAATGGCAACTCGCTGCTGCTGTCCTCCCGAAAGCTGATGAGGATAGTTGTTTAGTCTATCTGAAAGCCCCATCTTATCAAGAAGTATCTTGCCATTCTCACGGATTTGCTCTATGTCCTTATCCTTACCCTCAAGCTTTGGCGCAAGGATTACATTTTCCAAGGCAGTATACTGAGGAAAGAGATTAAACTGCTGGAAAACCATTCCAAAATGCAAACGCTTCTCTCTTAAATCCTCGCCCTTTTTGTGGCCTACAGCCCCGTCAAACAACAGGTTGCCGTTGACTGTAATTGTGCCTGCGTCAGGTGTCTCCAAGAAATTTAAGCATCTGAGAAGTGTTGTCTTTCCTGAGCCTGAGCTACCAATGATAGACAGCGTCTGTCCCTTTTCCATATTAAAAGAAATGCCCTTTAATATTTCTGTATTATCAAATTTCTTTCTTAAATTGTTTACTTCTAATATTGCCATATATTACCTCGTGGTCAGCTGTGTTGACAGTTTTAGGATTCATGCAAAAATTACTTGAAGAAATCCAGCTTCTTTTCTATGTATCCAAAAAGCAAAGTCAGCAAGCCGCTGAAAATCAGATAGAAGGCTCCTGTGTAAAACAGTGGCCAAATAATACCTGCACTCTTTATAAAGCGCTCGCCCTCCCAAATAATCTCGTAAAAAGCGATAACTCTGGCAAGAGAAGTATCCTTTACCAAAGTAATAACCTCGTTTGAAATAGGAGGTACGATTCTTTTAACAACCTGAAGCAGGATGATTTTGAAGAATGTCTGAGTTTTGGTAAGGCCCAAAACTGCGGCAGCCTCGTACTGCCCCTTTGAAATGGATTGAATTCCACCTCTGAAAATCTCACTGAAATAGCAGGCATAGTTGATTACAAATGCCACCAAAGCCGCTGTAAATCTTCCACCATCTCCTGAGCCCCAAACATTCATCCCAAGGAATATTCCCGGTCCATAGAAAATGATAAGCAGCTGCAGCATCAATGGGGTGCCGCGAACCACCCAGATGATAAATCTGATTGGAAGTCTCACCACCGGGCTTTTGCTCATGGAACCAAAGCTTATGATTAATCCCAATGGCAGTGAAAATAATAAAGTTAATGAAAATAATTTGAGGGTTCCGAGGAACCCTTCAAATAAAGATAATGTAACTGCGCTAAACATAAATTTCCCTTTTATTACTGTGCGATAATTGCGTCCTGAACTCCGTACTTGTTTGCGATTTCCTTCATGCTGCCATCTGCGTACATTTCTGCAAACTGACCATCAATGTATGCTGCCAAGTCAGAACCCTTTCGGCATCCTACGCCATATTCTTCAGTTGTAAGCTCTACAGTGTGTGCTAAATCAGGATAGCTTGTACCATCGCCAATCATTGCACCTGCCATCAAAAGGTCGATGATGCAGGCATCTGATGTGCCGGCAGAAACTTCCATGATTGCATCAGCCTGAGACTTTACAGCGATGTAATCAAAGCCGTTCTCCTCAGCTGCTGCCTCGCCTGCAGAACCAGACTCTACTGCGTAGCTAAGCTTTGAAGCAGCGTCAACGTCCTTTACTGAATCAGCATCCTTGGTATTTACAACTACAACCTGCGCATTGTTAAGGTATGCCTTGGTGCACTCCATAGAATTGGTAACCTCAGGAGTAAGTGTCATACCATTCCAAACAACGTCGATAGATTTATTCTCAAGCTCTAAAATCTTATTGTCCCAGTCAATCTCAACAAACTCAACATCTACTCCAAGGGACTCAGCAACGACCTTTGCCATATCAGCATCAAAACCAATCCACTCACCGCCATCATCCTTGTAGTCCATAGGCTCGAAATCTGTTATACCAACAACAAGCTTTCCTTTATCCTTAATGTATTCTAAATCGCTCTCTGCGGCCTCCTCTTTGACATCAGCCTTGGCATCTGTAGCCTTATCAGCAGAAGTGCCACAAGCCACAAGGCTAACCATCATGATAAATGTCATCATACCTGCAATTATTTTTTTATTCATTTTCTGTCTCGTATAATTCAATCCCAAGTTAGTAGCCTATCTATGAGATTAAGTATACTTTCCTTTCTAATTTTTTTACTCTCTACACTATGTTACTTTACCATACTAAACTGTCAGTGTAAATCAACAAAGCAATAAGTAAAGTTAAGATTTCCTATAAAATTTAAAAAGCGCTCTAAGAATTATCCTAGAGCGCCTATTCACTATGACTTGATAATATTTATTTATTCTTAAGGCTCAGATTTTCCGCCATCTAAAAATGTATTAGTAGCATCAGATGTCATTCCATCATTACCTTCTTCAAGAGTGTCTTTGTCCAAAATCTTATATGCTTTAGCTTCTACCGATGCGTTTTCATTCAATGGAGATTCTTCTGTCGAATCAGCTGGAAGCAATATTGAACCATTTACCCTTTCCTCTGAAGAATTGTCTTCAAAGTACTGTAATAACCCCGCACAGAATGGAGCAGAATCTTCTATTCCTATAATAAAGCTGTCTTCAAAATCAGCTGTAGAGGTAATTCCTTCACTACCTAACAATTTATTAATAACTCCATCCAATGAATCATTTTTCCAAACTCCATCTTCATTATGTCCATGAATTTCAGAAAAAATTGCACTCATACCTTGGGTAATAACTTCGTTATCGATGTTTGTAGTTTTACCATCATCATCTACCGTCCAAGCATTTCCATTAATTCCATATTTATTTCTGTATTCTTCATTATTAGATGCAAGATATCCCAAATATACGCAAGCTAAATATCCTGATATATATGCACTATCTCCACCTTCACCGCTCTCATCACAGTAATGCAAACGAATTTCTTCATTATTGTAAAAAGCTCTTTTTAACTCGTCTGAATCAAATAAACCTTTCTCGTCAATAGTCGTACCACCGTATTTAGAAGATACTAATGTATCACGAGAATCTTTGTATCGATTAGCCACAACCGATGCTGTTCCCTCAATAAACCATCCAGGAAATCCCGCCGAATTATCCAAATATAATTCGCCAGTTTCAGAATTTCTTCTCCTTCCTTGTGTTCCTACGCCCATATAATCAGCCATAAAAACATGCATCATTTCGTGCAATAATAAATTGTCCAAATAATTTCTTTTTTCATCCGACACACCTATTATTTCTCCATTTTCATCATATAAAAAATCCGTGTCTTCTTTTGAAAATTGACCTGCATTTAGCCCAATAGAACGAAACATCTTATCTTCATCAATGCCACCTCCTACACAAGCAATTGCACCTTCAGCTTCATCAAAGATATAAAATCCTACTTGGCTACTTAATTCTCCGTTATTATATGCATCTCCAAAGCAAAGAATTTTATCAATATACAAATTCACAATCTGAGGTTCTACGTTATCTCTTATTAACTCAACTAATGCCACAACTTTTTCCACACCATACTTATCGATTATATCATCATCAGCATACATTTGCGCAAGATGTAGCATTTCGTCTTCACTTTTACCTGGTTGTTGAGGATTGTCAACCGTTTCATCTTTTTGCTCATCTGGTATTGTTGGATTATCAACTGTTTCATCTTTTTGCTCATCTGGTATTGTTGGATTATCAACTGTTTCATCTATTGATGACTCTGATGTGTCAGGATTATTAGTTGAAACGACTTTTTCATCAGAAACTTCAACGCCGTTTTGAGCTTGATTTCTCTTATTTTTTTCTATCTCACCAGTTCGTTTTACTTCCTCGGCAAATACGGCAGGCGCTTCTTGTGCCACCAGATTCTTACCTGGACCATCAATACACGTAATAAAAACCCAACCGGTTTTTACATCTACAATCTTAACTACCTTTTTTCCTTCATATATTTTAAGTGCAGAATCCGGAAGTGTTATTCTATCTGTAATCGTCTCTACATCCTTAAGTAAATATCCCTGTGGAACATAAAAAGCAAACACTGGATATGCCTTAACTTTAGACGTGTTTACAGTAATGATATTACCATTTTCATCAGCCCACACTACAGGTATTTTCCAGCGAGTATGGTTATCCCCATTGACAACAGCGCTTGTATCCAATAATTGATTTTCTCCTGGGATATCTAAATCACTTATTGTCATACTAGAAATCATTACATCGCCAGTATACTCGGGTGTCTGGGTATCCTTACTAGGAAAAATGCAATCCTGCTTTGAATCTTCGCTTGGAAGATATGTAGCCGCTGGCTGCCCCTTACTTTCCTGTGCATTAACTTCAATTGTTGTTGCACCAATTGTACCCGCTGCGACCATAAGCGCAAGCGAGCATGCTAAAAATTGTTGTTTTTTCATAATATTTCCTCCTATAAAACAAAAAAACAGTGAGTACCAACTTTTCATTGGACTCACTGCTCCCGCTAATTTATTTTATACATAGGAAATATATTAAACACAATATTTAGGCAACAAATGCTTTTTGTAGGCAAAAATGTAATTCTTGTATTGCTCTCGGAATGACCATCTTATCTATTCGACTACAGGATAATAGCAACATAGAATCCGTATTTGCACCATGAATGTATTCTATCTTTACAACATTGTTTTTCACTTTGCTCAAATCATATTTATTCGAGAGCCAAAGTGCCATCTCCATGCCACTCTCCCCCATAAAAACTTTAGCAGTTTCTTTAAATAATTGCTCTAAATTTGACTTCATTATATTACGCTTTTCATCATAAAGCTTTTTCATCTTTTTGATGTGACGGTTCAAATGTCCGTCCCGCAGGAATTGGGCCAAGGCAATCTGCTCGGCTATGGATGCAGTCTGGTTGTAGTAGGCCTTTATATTTTCGTATTCCTCTCTAGTCCCCTTTGGAAGAATCAAAAAACTGATTCTGACACTTGGCAAAAGAACTCTTGAAAACGAGCCTAAAAATGCAATATTTTCACCGCCAGTCATAGCGTAAAGGCTAGGCGTTGGCTTGGTAGAAAAAACAAAATCATTTTGATAGTCATCTTCAATTATTAAATGATTATTCTTTAGGGAGTGGTCAATCAGCTCGTGTCTTCGTTTCATAGTCATGACCTCACCCCACTTGGTCATGTAGGATGGGGTAACGTAGATTACGTGACTGTTTTTATCTCGATAGTTTACCTGAAAGCCTGCGTTTTTAAATGTCATTGCTCCATCGGAAAAGTTTCTGGTAGGAAAGGAAATAGTCTTTTCTCCGGGAATAAGTGCAATAAGAATCTGCAGTAGGTTTTGGAAGCCTGCCCCTATTACAATGTCATCCATTGAGCAGATGATGTTTCTGGTCTTTCTCACATGTGCTGCAATCTCACGCCTTAAATCCTCCTCCCCCTGACTGCTTGGATAATTAAGAAGTCTGTCCTCCTGTCTAAGGGCTGACTTCATGTATCGGCGCCAAAGTTCCAGGCAGGATACTGTCTTATCCTCGCCAATTGTGGCTAGGTCGTATTTGTATTTGGGCGCAGATTTTGCCTTGACACCTCCCTTTGCCGTGGCCTGCTCAAAAAATCTGCCCGCTGTCTCTGATATAAAGTAACCCACCTTTTCCACCGAATAAATGTATCCGTCTGCTGCCAGCTGCAGGTATGCAGTCTCTATTGAAGTCCTGCTTACGTTCAGTGTCTTTTCTGACTCTCGCAGCGATGGCATCCTGTCCCCTGGCAGGAGGGATTTATTCTCTATTTGATTTACATAAAAGTTGTAGACCTTTTCATATACCTTCATAATTTCACCTTTTATCTGTCCCCTAAAAAATATTAAATATTGTATATTTTTATAATGTCAGCTTGGTGTTATTATATCTCTAACATAAAGATTTTCAAAGATAAAATTTTATTTTGAATCTAACTCTATCTACTTTCTAGGAGATTAAAGATTTTTTTCTATGAAAGTTTTATAAAAGACATAACGTTAAGGAGACAACACTATGAGTAACACAGCTACAACTTCAGTCACAACAGACAAAACTAGAAAAGTGATTATATCGGCCCTCTTTGCAGCACTGACCTGCGTGGGCACAATGATTATAAAAGTACCAACACCTACCCAAGGATATATTCATCCAGGCGATGGATTTGTTCTATTATCAGGATTATTACTTGGTCCGGTTTGGGGAGGATTAGCAGCCGGAATCGGCTCTGCACTTTCAGATTTGATTGGCGGATATTTCATGTATGTTCCAGCAACATTTATTATCAAGGCTTTAACTGCTATTGTCGCCTACATTGCCTATCATACCTTAACAAAAGTTATTAGGTCTAAAACTAACATGCCTCACCTAATAATAAGTGGCATCGTAGGCGAAGCAGTTATGGTTATAGGATACTTTGCATTTGAAATCTTCATGCTCGCTTTTGTAAATGGGTCATCCATATCTGCAGGTGTTGTTGCATCTTTAGCAGGAATTATCCCTAACATCATTCAGGGCGTATTTGGAGTTATCATTGCAACGGTTTTGTATAGATTATTGTTTTTTATCAAAAAAACAATAATCGAACTGGACTAGGCTTTGGATTTATCCGAAGGCGTATCCTGCGAAGCAGGATTCTTGCGAGAAATTTCATCTTTCTCTCGCAAGAAGTCATCCATTAATTAAACATTTGAGTAGATAAAAATGAGCCCCTTCAATAATGAAGGGGCTATAAGTTTACTAATAGACTTTAAATTACTTATCTTCATAATGTGTTCTACACTGAACTATCTCGATAGCTCCGTCCTCTATTCTAAAAACGAGACGATTCTTTTTATCTATGCGAACACTCCAATATCCAGAATGATTTCCTTTCAAAGGCTCTGGTTTACCTTGACATCTATATCCATTACGATCTATATCTTTCAACAGCGCATTTATCTTTTTCAGAGTCTTCTTATCTTGTGTCTGCCAATAAAGATAATCTTCCCAAGCAATATCAGTCCATGTTTTGTTCATCTATTAATCTACCTCTATTAAATCATGTTTTTTGCCTTTACCGGCTTCCAATTGCTTTATAGATTCATCAAGAACCCTCTGATTTACTGGATTATAAAAAGGATCTACAGAAACCTCAAATGGAATTCTCATTTCATTGCCCAACTTTACAAGATACAAATTGATAGCGGTTGTCATATTCATACCAAGAGCCTCACATGCAAGCTCGGCTTTTCTCTTAACATTGTCATCTATTCTCATGCTTATCTGTGCCATAATGTATACCTCCATATAGAACTAATAATCTATCCTTATATAGATATTGTAATTCGTTGTATATTCGATGTCAATACAAACACTTGTAGCGGCACAAAATAGAATTATACAATCGCCTCCCCTACTTAATTTGCAAAAAGGCGTTTACCTTTATCATCTGCGTCTACAGCCTAATTCTCGTAATTATCTGCATATATCCTGTCTCGAATTTTCTCATACTCGAAAACTGTATCATTCGCCTCATCTCCATTAAGCGACAATTCATCTAAGATATATTCATCCAACGCATCCACAATTGTATCTATATCGTTTTCTTCAAGAAGACTGTCGAAATCATTGATAATATCTTTTAACTTTTTCTTATCAATATCGTTTATTATCATTTTTCCCTCTTTATGGAATTTACATTTATTACCATATTTGTGTCAGGGTTAACTTGACACCTATATGAATTAACAAGGCTCTCAAACTAATTAATGGTCTGCATCGTGGCATTGCAGTTTGACACCTATATGAATTAACAAGGCTCTCAAACCTTGAACTTGCATATCCATAATTTGAATAGGTTTGACACCTATATGAATTAACAAGGCTCTCAAACTGAGTCATCTACATATTGGCAGAAGGCGCAGTTTGACACCTATATGAATTAACAAGGCTCTCAAACAATAAATAATTCTCTGAAAGCCCCTTTTCTGTTTGACACCTATATGAATTAACAAGGCTCTCAAACTTACTCCTTTAAGTGTTCCATCTGATATGTGTTTGACACCTATATGAATTAACAAGGCTCTCAAACTCAATGGATTCCGTTCCAGCTGTGTTTGCAGTTTGACACCTATATGAATTAACAAGGCTCTCAAACCAATGACATTAACAGAAACATTAGAAGAAGGTTTGACACCTATATGAATTAACAAGGCTCTCAAACAGGCTTGCTATTGTGATTTGCTCGTTGGCGTTTGACACCTATATGAATTAACAAGGCTCTCAAACTCTGCTAATTCTGTTTGGGTTAGTCCTAATGTTTGACACCTATATGAATTAACAAGGCTCTCAAACGAAGGCAGCCCTTATTAGGGCAATCAGAACGTTTGACACCTATATGAATTAACAAGGCTCTCAAACTCTTGAGACATTGTTTCATCAATTCTTATAGTTTGACACCTATATGAATTAACAAGGCTCTCAACCCTGTTTCTGTGTTATAAACCTTACCATTAAGTTTGACACCTATATGAATTAACAAGGCTCTCAAACTGTTTTTGTTGATATTCTCTGATAGCATTAGTTTGACACCTATATGAATTAACAAGGCTCTCAAACTTGATTCTGAGACTAAAGCATTACAGACAGGTTTGACACCTATATGAATTAACAAGGCTCTCAAACCCTATGTATGGTGGAAATATGGGCGGCGGAGTTTGACACCTATATGAATTAACAAGGCTCTCAAACTTGTGAACCACTAGACAAGACTTTTAGTTTGTTTGACACCTATATGAATTAACAAGGCTCTCAAACATTCGGTCTAATTCGTAATATGCCTCTTTAGTTTGACACCTATATGAATTAACAAGGCTCTCAAACCGCTTGTTCTCCGCTTATCAGAAAGCTTGAGTTTGACACCTATATGAATTAACAAGGCTCTCAAACGATAATCCTTGGTAAGTCCCTTTTGATAAGTTTGACACCTATATGAATTAACAAGGCTCTCAAACGTAGACTGCGTCAAACAGGCTAGAGAGGAAGTTTGACACCTATATGAATTAACAAGGCTCTCAAACTATCAGGTAGATAATACTTTTCTGCAATATGTTTGACACCTATATGAATTAACAAGGCTCTCAAACTACTGTACACCCTTCCTTTCTTTATTGTAAGTTTGACACCTATATGAATTAACAAGGCTCTCAAACTACAGTTTACACGCACCTTGGTGGGTATATGTTTGACACCTATATGAATTAACAAGGCTCTCAAACATAACCAGACTTCTTAATAGCTTCTGCTGAGTTTGACACCTATATGAATTAACAAGGCTCTCAAACAAGATCATCCTTGTTTTTGCTGAACTGGAGTTTGACACCTATATGAATTAACAAGGCTCTCAAACTACTCTTACATTATGCCCTCTGTACTTATAGTTTGACACCTATATGAATTAACAAGGCTCTCAAACGGGCATCGGGTACGTTTACGGAAACGTTTAGTTTGACACCTATATGAATTAACAAGGCTCTCAAACCTTCAATGGCTACGTATGGAAATACAATTGGTTTGACACCTATATGAATTAACAAGGCTCTCAAACAGTGCTTTAAGTTGCATTTTGAGATAGATAGTTTGACACCTATATGAATTAACAAGGCTCTCAAACCTCAAATCAAAATTTGAGGTTCTCACCGAACCACATGCTGCGGCATGCAGTTAATCCATACTACGCCTCTATTATACATAAATCTGAGTCAATCAGTACCTTCTTCTCTGCCTCAAGCTTACTACTATCACTACTTTCAATCATTATCAGAGATGATTTACTATAAGAGACTTCTCTATACAACATTTCAATCTCTTCATCATCTAAATATGATTTTAGATTCACAAAAAAGAAGACATTTTTTCTCAATACCTGACTGACTGTTCTTATATATGTAACAAGTTTATCTAAAATAGATGAGTATTCATCTTCAAATTTAACATCATATAGTTTAAAGATTCCTTCTACATCTGCAATTGGTTCATATTCAAGTGCGTAAGGAACGTCCACCAATATGGAGTCTAAATAATTCAACATTTTTGCATTTGCTTCAGCATATTGCTCCGGATATACCTGATCTGAAATAATATGTAATTCTTTATAAATAGCAGAAAGTATTTTTCTATCATTACATGAAACAGCAAATGGATTAATAATTAAGTCAGCCACCTTTGCTAAATTATATTCATTCTCATTATCTGAAAGAATCCATTCCCCTTCTCCACCACTAGTTTCAACTGCTAAATCATAAACTAAAGTTCTAAAGGCAACTTTATTCTCGCAAATTATTTCTAGGACATGATTCTCATGTAATTCAAATTCAAGATTATACTTACGATTTAACAATCTCATAGAATTATTATCCTCTCATCTGAATCTATAACATCCTTTTTCCTCTCACCAACAATGAATTCCATTTTACTGTACTGCTTCTCAGTAACCTTCAACGCCTGCACTAAACCTTCAGGTGGCTTATTCTTTTTTACATTTGCAATAACAGAATCTCCTACTGTACTATTTGGAACAAGCTTACAATATACAGATTCTTGCACCATCATAAAGCCTGATTTAATCAAAAATTTTCTAAAATCTCTATATGCTTTTTTGTTTGCATTTGTCAAAACTGGCAGATCAAAAAATACAATTACTCTCATATATCTATAATTCATACTGGTACAATTTAATCAATGAAACATCTTCATCATTCAAAGCATCGAAAACACTCTTTGTATAAATTTTTATAGCATTCGTTAGGTATTCATTTCTATTTGCAATAATAACCTCTTGTTGTAGTATTTTTAGTATCTCCATTTTTTCATCATGCTCAAATTTATCTGGCATCAAATCTTTAACCGCCCTATCAACAACAGGTCTAAATGGTTCCATTAAATCTGAGCCTAAATTAAACTGATTAAACATATTATCATGAAATAACCCCAACTGAGTTATGTAACCATTAGAAACAATTTCTCTATTAAAGGTCGATAGTATTAATCCATATCCATAATTCAAAGCCGCATTGATACTATTTTCTTCCGTTCTTGTAAAATCCATTCCGAACAACGCATTGAAATACACCTTAGCAGCATGTCCCTCTCTATTAGTAGCATCTCCAAATTTTAGTTCTCTAATGTACTGAAACAACATGTCTGCTTCTTGCAGCCCATATTCCTGTAAGTGTTCTGCTTGCTTTTTTATTTTGTCGGTAACTATTTCTGTCCAAATTGCTGTTTTTATATCATCGCGCCACGCAATTTGATTTCTTATCTTTGCGCTAGTATCATGCGCGCCATAATAAGGCATTAATTCAGATGATGGATTTCGCTTTTCATCACAAAAAATAACCTTTACTTTTTTCTTGGTTAGCTCACTCAAAAGTACAGCTGTTATTGCTACAGCCGTACTTTCTACAATCAGCATTTCGACTTCATCAATATGTACTTTTACCGTCTCAGCGCCTCTAACAACCATATATCCCATCTGATAATCGAGTTTAGCGCTGTTAGAAACTACTACTGTTCTCCAACTCATACGCCTAACAAATTTACTTTAGTTTCATAAATACCAGTAATTGACTGATTCACTATACATAACGACTCTAATGCCTCTAAATTTTTGCTCATAAGCATAATTCCCGTAGCAGAACTAGCGCCTATAAGTTTTAAATCCGCACTTTTTTCAGTGTTAGATAACTTTAAAATTTGTAACAAAGCTACCGCCTGTTCTTGCAACGAAAGATTAACAAATAATTGTTTACCAGCTTTTAGTTTTTCCCCAACAGGATTTATCCTATTTCTATATATACCATTGCAATGTTTTTTTATCAGTTCATCATATAACTCCACATTCTTTTCCTCTGTTATGTTTAGTTTCTCATTAGAATTGATGGCATATTTTTCAAGGTTATGTATATAATTATTCCAGGATAACGCTAAACATAATTGAATTTCATTTCTCAATATTATACGATCTCCTGTTCTACCAGTAATTCTGCATCTGAAACCATTTACTTCAAATAAAGACTGCATCTTAATTTTTTCAAAACAAATTCTAGGATTCTTCAATCCTAAGATATTTGTACAATAGTCTAGTAATCCATCTTCTGAACTTTCAATCTTATCTTTTAAATAAATTGGGGCAGTCTCTATTGTACGTATACGCTTTTTCTTATCATCATGTTCAACAATAAAGAAATATGCACTTGAAACGCTATTAAATCCTCCATATTTTGTCACATCCAATAGCTTGGAATCAGATTGCTTAAATGGTATATACCCATCCTCTTTTGCTTTCTTTGCTGGGTATAGTGTTTCATTTGCTATAGCGCCTTTTGCCTCATAAACCCATCTTGTAATCAACGGCGTATTTTTGGACATAATTTTCTTTACAGTTTTTATTGTTGGATTCTTCTCTCCGTCCCGTGCAGCAACCCATGCAACATATCCGCCTCGCTCAACATTATAGTCAAACATCCTACCAAGATTATATCTATATTTTTTTGCATCCTTTGAGTATTCATTTCTTATATAGTTCATTGGATTCTGCGTGAACTTGGTATAGTATACGTTTCCAACCACAATATTAAGGTACGCATCTTTGGCATGATGAAAATCATTTATAGTACGCGACTTTAGAAAATCATTATCTCGTCTAAAATCAGAAACATTACTAGCCTTCGCGTATACAACTACAGTATTCTCTGCAAAGAGTTGCTTAATTAAATCTGCAACACCTTTTGTTCCTTGGCTTGTCTCTACAAGTTGTCGTGCAATAAAACCAGCTTTTTGTTCATCAGTGAATGGATTTCTTCCTGTTAACCTCCTATATTTTTCATCGTTAATTAATTTCTTGTCATGTAACGTTCTCCATAAACCATATACAGAGTCACTCATCTTATCTAATGGATAATTATCACTTTTACGAGCATTTTTCGCCTTATTAACAAGTACTAGATTATTATTTATGTTATCATCTTTAACATAGTGTCTAGGATAAATATGATCAATATCATATTTATTAGAATCAAATAATTCCTCTAAATCAATAGGCTCACCTGTATACATGCAGCGTCCTAATTGCGTGTAATAGAGATATAATTTTTTACTTCTCAACCTACCATCTATATCAGCATTATTAATCTCGTTAATCCAGTTTCTTCCATCATCCTTTATACTCTTATATAACTCAATCAACTGTTTGCCACGAGACTCTGTGCGCTTTCCCTTTTCGCCCTCACTCCTAGTCATTTCAATAAATACGCGAGAAGGTGCGCAACCCATTTCTCTTGTTATGGCTTTTAACAACTCGACTGTTTGCCATACCATTCTCTTTACTGGCGCCGAAAAATAATATTCCTCCAAATCATCATGCTTAAATTCAAATAATGATTTCTGAAGTCGAACCTGCTTTTCTTCTAGCGCCTCTTTAAATGTAAATTCTTCTCCATTGATTAACTCCATTAAATTATTGTTTGTATCCCAAAGCGCATTTATAATGGTTTTTATTTCCCCTGTTTCCTTATCGCATCCCTGTAATTCAAGCATAGCCTTGGACATTCGTCCCCAGTCCTTGAACTTGAATCCTAAGATTCTTTTAATAGATGCTTCATCGAGCAGTTGATTAAACTCTTTTTCAAGTAATTCCTTTAGTTCCTTCTTAGAATCACCATATATTGTCGAATAATAAATAATCTTTTCAACATCTTTTTTTACAGAATCCCTTTCTAAATCATCCCCGAAAATTGCGTAAAACTTTCCATAAGAAGAAAGACTGCTATTAACATTGACGTCTATACCAGTCAATTGTGTTTCGTCATCTAACACACCTCTATCATGCAAGTATTTTGCAATCGATTTTTTAGTTAATCTCTTTCCTGACTTGAACTTGTCATTATAAATATCCTGTTTTAATTCTACAGATATTTTCACGCCATCAATCTTAATATTATTGATTTCATTCAATACACAAAATTTCTCATATAACAATGAGTTTTTTGGCATTACCCTCTCGCCTGACAAATAAGTACATTTTCGAATCAGACGTTCAATAAACTTTTCTCTAGTTGTATCTATATTTATTTTTTCTGAAAGATTCCATGGAAATACTTGTCCAGCACTTTTCCTTACGACCCAACCGGTCTTACTATTTTCTGAAACTGGCCCAATGTAATAAGGCATATGGAAAGAAAACAAGCTAACAATCTTTTGACTAATAGAATACCCCATCTCATCTATGCTTGATAAAAATGGCAATCTCTTTTCCGCATTTTTTATTATTTTTTCCATTTCCATCTTATGCAACTGATTAGGAATGACACCGTTGTCTGCTGTAAGTTGTTTGGGAAGAAATGTTTCTTTATCTATTTCCTGTAGTATGTATTCAACATCATCACCTGATAGATTCTTTAAATCGCTCTTAATTGTTTTATATAAGTCTTCACGACTTCTTCCCTTACCTACTAATGACCTACGAATTAATCCGTTACCATCTTTCAGAGCTCCAGAACTATTTGTAGAGTTTACATAAGCGCTATAATTGCCTGCTTGAATTTCTCTGAACATAGCATCATACTTTTCCGCAGATAGTTCTGTTCTATAAACCTTCTTTAAAATCTTCAAATCTTCACTGTGCTTATTATATGCATCAACACGTGCCATAGATAGAAAAGAATAACCGTGCAAAATACTTGATAACATTCCAGCATCATATATTTGCTTCATCAAAACTACAAGCTCATAATTGTCTTCACCTATAGCATCACTTATTTCTGTAGCTTTCTCTTCGTAATTTGAATCTGAAAAACAAATATCTATTTTATTCGAATCATCTAAACCCTCAAATATTTTTGTCGCATCAATTTTCAAGCCACAAATACCACGAATAATTATATTTTCAACTTTTCTATCTTTAGTGAAATCTAACTGCTCAAATATTCTTGTTGCTCTTTCGCTTCTAGAAATACTTCTATCAGCCAAAATACTCTCAATCTTTTGTGCACCATCAACTGGAAAAGATGCACTTGATATCAACTCTTCTATTTTTTCAGTAAACAAAGCGTAGGTACTATCAATAGCCACTATTCCCTCTTTACCAATCTCGCCTCCTAGAAAATGGCCTCTATGTTTAAACATATTCATTAATGCAAGATATAGAAATCTTACATATCTCTTTTCATCGTTTATTGTATCTTCAATCAATGCTTTCCTTAAATGAAAAACTGTCGGAAATTGACGATAATAATCCCTGTCACTATAGTCTTCATCATCAAATATACCCTTATCTGATTTCAACGATTCATCTTTATCTTCTGCAAAATATCTACTATTATCTAAACGAATAAAAAATTTATCGTCTTCATTTATTATTGCTTCATGAAAGAAATCCTTAAGTAAACCTATTCTGACAATCTCTCTTTGACGTCTACGTCTACTTATTCTGTGACTTCTGCGTTCTGCAGAGGTTTGAGCTTCATCAAATTCCCTAACGCCCCAATAATCCTTTCCTTTCATTCGGATAAGATTGTATTGTTCATCTGTAACAGCCCATCCTACTGAATTAGTTCCCATATCTAACCCAACATAATAATTCTTATTAGTTTCTTTCACGCTACCTTCTCCTTTACTGTTGACAATTATTTCAACACCATGCTATTATCAAGATGAATTAACAAGGCGAGTGCAAATAAGGTTTATCCGGAATCGTCTTTTATAAGAACCGCATGGTGCGGATATTTAAGAAGTCATTTATTTGA
>JAILGH010000073.1 GCA_024697025.1 Pseudobutyrivibrio sp. | reverse complement strand
GATACTTGCGGACAAGATTATCAATGAAAGAAAGAAACTTGGATGGTCACAGGAGGAACTTGCAGATAAGCTTGATGTTTCAAGACAGTCTGTATCAAAATGGGAAAGCATGCAGGCAACGCCCGATCTTAACAGAGTGCTTAAGATGGCAGAAATCTTTGGAGTATCCACAGATTATTTATTAAAGGATGAGATCGAAGAGATTCCAACAAATGTAATAGTACAGGATACTGTTTCTACCAAAGAAGAGCTCAGAAACGTAAGCATGGAAGAAGCCAATACATTCCTGGATGTTGTTAAGAGAACTACACCTAAGATGGCGTTTGGTGTTTCATTGTGTATCGCATCACCTGTTATTCTTTTGATTCTAGCAGGACTTACTTCTACAGGAATTGTGTCTGATGCGGTGGCAACTGTAGTAGGCGTTACAATACTTCTTGCTATGGTGGCATTGGCGGTGTTCATATTTATTACAAACGGAAAAGACCTTGATAAGTTCAAATACTTAGAAGAAGAAAAAATAGAGACAGCTTATGGCGTTGATGGTATGGTAAGAGAGAAAATGGCCAGATTTGAGCATAAGAACTCTGTCCTTACAGCAACAGGTGTTATCTTATGTATCGTTGGAGTAATTCCTGTTATTGCGTCAGCTCTTTTCTCTAATCCTGAAAACGCAGACTATGTTGTAACTTTGTCAGTAGCTATTCTTCTTATCATTATCGCAATTGGTGTTAATATCCTTATTAGAACCGGAAGCATAATGGAATCCTACAAGAAACTTCTTCAGGAAGGTGAGTACACTACAGAGGGTAAGAAGGTTTCCAAGGCAGTTGGTAAGATTGCATCAATCTATTGGCCTGTTATAGTAGCAGCATTTCTTGGATGGAGCTTCATCACAATGAGATGGGATATCACATGGATAATCTGGCCCGTTGCAGCAGTGCTCTTTGGAGCGGTAACAGGTATTGTAAGAACTTTTATGAAAGATTGATTGGTCGTTGATTAGGTATAATCGATAGATGGATATAATAGAGGTTTAGTATAAAGGTGCTTTTTAACGAGCACCTTTTTTATTTGATTTTTTTAGATATCCAAGATAAAATACTTATAAGTAGACTACTCGAAAGTAGTAAAATGATATTGAAATATAGAGAGGTGACAGTCAGTGATAGGACGTTCAAACGAACTGGATACATTGAATTCATTATATAGTAGCTCTAAGTTTGAGTATTTAGTCATGTATGGAAGGCGGAGAGTTGGAAAGACTACTCTATTACAAGAATTTGCAAAAGACAAAAATACAGTTTTTTTCCCTGCACAGGAGAAAAATGACGCTCTTAATCTACAAGACTTTTCAAGACTGGTACAGATGAAATTGGATGGGATATTCATTTCATCATTTGAAGGATGGAGAGAAGCTTTTGAATACATTGATAAAAAAGTAAGTGAGAGAACTCTGATTATAATAGATGAATTTCCTTTTATAGTAGAAGAAAATCCTACAATCAAGTCTATACTGCAACACGTAATCGATCATCTATGGAAGAAAAATGAAAATATTTTTTTGATTCTGTGCGGCTCATCTGTCAGTTTTATGGAATCAGATATTATGGGAAATAAGAGTCCATTACACGATAGGCAGACCTCTAGTATGGAGATTGTTCCGTTTGACTACTATGAAAGCAGTCTTTTTTATCCGGCATATACAAATGAGCAGAAATTGATTGCCTATGGAATTCTCGGAGGTGTGCCCAGATATCTGGAAGCTTTTGACGATAACCTGTCAATTGAAGATAATATTTCTCAAAAAATCATAAAGAAGGGTTCATATTTGAACGAAGAACCTTCGAACTTATTGAAAGCGGAACTACGGGAACCTAATGTATATAACAGTATATTAAGCGCCATAGCAAGTGGCAGAAATAGGGTACAGGAAATTTCCGATTATATACATGAAGATAAAAGCAAAGTCTCAAAATATATAGTTACTTTACAGACAATGCGACTTGTAGAAAAGAAGGTTCCTTGTGGGGAAGGAGAAGGAAACCGTAAAGGAATATATAGGCTGACAGACAACTTTTTCCGTTTTTGGTTTCGGTATGAGTTCACTAATAATGTATATTATGAAATGCTTGGTGCAGATGCTGCTTCAAAGGAAATTTTAGATGGGATTTCCGATTATATGGGGGATGCATTTGAAGGAATATGTATGGAATACTTTGTGAGAAAGGCCAGAAAGAAAGATCTTCCTTTTATACCGTTTCATATAGGAAAATGGTGGGGGAATAATGCGTACATCAAGGCACAAGACGATGTAGACATACTTATGATTGACAAGACCGGCAAGAAGGGAATATTTGTAGAATGTAAGTTTACAAATTCCAAGATGCCACATTCAGAGTATGAAGATCTTAAAACTGCAATGTTAGCATTTCCTAATATTGAAGAAAAGTATATATATTTTGTCAGTAAATCAGGATATGAGAAGTCGGTAGTAAGACATGCTGCGGAAGATGGAGCTATATTGCTGAAAATTGATGATTTATTTAATTGATACACTTGTAAGGAAGGGGAGAGAGCTTACAATACCATGAAGCAATAAACTTTATAGACTTATTCTCAGTAAAGATATACGTGCATAAAACATAAATAAGGAGATATTCATGTCGGCTAAACTAAAGCAGCTTTTGGAGATGGCAAAGGTGTATCGCATACCAAGAAGCAGAGTAATAAGATATATCTACATCCCTGAATTATTATCTTTTTTACGCAGAGGTGACAGATGATAATTGAGGTAAAAGATATATCGAAATCATATAACGGACAGGCAGTTCTTAATAATTTCAGCCTCAATATAGAGG
>JAILGH010000065.1 GCA_024697025.1 Pseudobutyrivibrio sp. | reverse complement strand
CGAATGATTGTTAACTTGTGAAACAGGATGTTTTATTGGATGAGGTATAAATGAAAGAACGAAAATACATAAAAATAAAAGGAGCCAACGAGCACAACCTCAAGAATATAAGTATCGATATTCCGCGAGATGAGTTCGTTGTATTAACAGGATTATCAGGCTCGGGAAAATCATCCCTAGCCTTCGATACAATATTTGCAGAGGGACAGCGTCGTTATATGGAGTCCCTTTCTTCCTATGCCCGTCAATTCTTGGGCCAGATGGAAAAGCCAAACGTAGAACACATGGAAGGTATGCCACCAGCTATCTCCATCGACCAAAAGAGTACCAACCACAACCCACGTTCTACTGTTGGCACAGTGACGGAGATTTATGATTATATGCGACTTCTCTATGCTAGATGTGGTGTGCCACACTGTCCTAACTGCGGCAAGCCAATTAGCAAGCAGACTGTAGACCAGATGGTAGATGCGGTCATGGCTTTGCCTGAGCGCACCAAGATTCAACTCCTTGCGCCAGTAGTTAGAGGCCGCAAGGGTACCCATGAAAAGCTATTTGAAAAGGCTAAGAAGTCTGGCTACGTTCGTGTAAATGTAGATGGAAGTGTCTATGACCTTTCAGAGGAGATTAACTTAGATAAAAACATCAAACACAACATAGAGATTGTGGTTGATAGACTTGTAATAAAAGAGGGAATAGAAAAGCGTCTTACGGACTCAATTGAATCGGTGCTTAAGCTTGCAGAGGGGCTTATGATTGTAGATGTCATTGACGGCGAGCCTATCAGATTTTCTGAGGGCTTTTCATGTCCAGACTGTGGTATCAGTATCGATGAGGTGGAGCCTCGAAGCTTTTCTTTCAACAACCCATTTGGCGCCTGCCCAGAGTGTTTTGGTTTAGGTTACAAGATGGAGTTTGACGAAGACCTAATGATTCCTGATAAGAGCCTTTCTTTTAATCAAGGCTGTGTGCAGGTTATTGGATGGCAGTCATCCAACAAGCCAACAAGCTTTGCTCATGCTTTGCTTGAGGCCCTTGCCAAGGAATACAATTTTTCTTTAGACACTCCATATCAGGAGTTACCAGAGGATATACGCCATATGTTTATTCATGGCTTTGACCGTTCTGTTGACGTGCACTATCAGGGTCAACGTGGACGAGGAGTATATCCTACTGTTTTTGAGGGCTTAATAGAAAATGTTAATCGTCGCTACAAGGAGACATATTCAGATAGTGCCAAGAGAGAGTATGAGGAGTTTATGTTCTATAGTGAGTGCCCTTGCTGTCACGGGCAGCGACTCAAGAAGGAATCTTTGGCAGTCACTCTTGCAGATAAGAATATATTTGAAATGACTCAGTATCCAGTCCATGAATTATATGACTTGATGGATAACTTGGAGCTTACAGAGCAGCAGAAAAAGATAGGTTCTGTTGTATTAAAAGAGATTAGAAACCGCTTGAAGTTTATGGTTGATGTGGGATTGGATTATCTTACACTTAGCCGAGCAACAGCTTCTCTTTCAGGTGGAGAGGCTCAGCGAATCCGTCTTGCAACACAGATTGGTTCAGGCTTGGTTGGTGTAGCCTATATTCTGGACGAGCCATCAATTGGTCTTCATCAAAAGGATAATGATAAGCTTTTGGCATCACTTAAGGGCCTTCGAGATTTGGGGAACACCCTGATCGTTGTAGAGCATGATGCAGATACAATGAAGGCAGCTGATTATATTGTGGATATCGGCCCTCGCGCCGGCAAGGAAGGTGGAGAAGTCATTGCCGCAGGAACGCCTGCAGAGATTATGGCTAACCCAAATTCCATCACTGGTCAGTATCTCAGTGGTAAGCTTTGCATTCCTGTTCCAAAGGAGCGTCGTACTCCAAAGGGATGGCTTACAATTAAAGGCGCAAGAGAGCACAACCTTAAGAATATTGACGTTGATATTCCACTTGGAATAATGACAGTAGTCACAGGTGTATCTGGTTCAGGAAAGAGTTCGTTAATAAACGAGATTTTATACAAGACACTTGCCAAAAAGCTTAACCGTGCTAGGAAGGTAGCTGGTAAGCATGATTCTATAGAGGGCGTGGAGGCGCTAGATAAGGTTATCGATATTGATCAGTCACCAATAGGCCGTACACCTCGTTCAAATCCTGCAACCTACACAGGTGTATTTGATTTGATTCGAGATTTATTTGCAGGCACTACTGAGGCGAAGGAGAGAGGATACAACAAGGGACGCTTCTCCTTCAATGTCAAGGGCGGTAGGTGTGAAGCCTGCTCGGGAGATGGTATCATCAAAATCGAGATGCATTTTCTTCCAGACGTTTATGTACCTTGTGAAGTTTGTGGTGGTAAGCGCTATAACCGAGAGACCTTGGAGGTTCACTACAAGGGTAAGACTATCTATGATGTTTTGGATATGACAGTTGAGGAGGCAGTAGAGTTCTTCAAGAATGTTCCAAGCATCCTTAACAAGATTCAGTGCTTATATGATGTAGGCTTGGGTTACATCAAGCTTGGTCAGCCAAGTACCACTCTTTCAGGTGGAGAGGCTCAGCGAATCAAGCTTGCAACAGAGCTTTCCCGCAGAGCTACAGGCAAGACTATCTACATTTTAGATGAGCCAACCACAGGTTTACATTTTGATGATGTAAACAAACTTGTGGAGATTATGCGCAAGCTTTCTGATTCTGGAAATACAGTTGTGGTAATAGAACACAACCTAGATGTTATTAAATGTGCAGATTATATTATCGATATGGGTCCAGATGGAGGTGACAGAGGAGGTACTGTAATCGCCAAAGGAACACCGGAAGAGATAGTAAAAGTGAAGAAAAGTTATACAGGTAAATATTTGAAGGAGTATTTGTAACCACAAATCAAGAAAAATGTCTAAATTCACAGAAAAAACATTTTTTTTTAAAATCTTCACGCAGCCATCACATTGAAAAGTTATATTATAATCGTACTAGCGGAAAGCTAATACCAAATTTTTCATAACTCAGCGACCAGAGGCAACTTTGGTCGCACTCCCCGAATACAATGCCAACGTTTACGCGTTGGCTTTTTATATTTCTAGGAAACACTTGAATCTCAGGCTAATTCGTATATAATAGAAAAAGTGACAATGCATAATTCTGTCTTTCGGGACAGTTTCTTATACAAATAACTAGCTATAGAAAGGAAGAATAATATGGCAGCATCAGATATCGGTATAGATTTAGGTACAGCAAGCGTTCTTGTATATGCTAAGGGCAAGGGCGTTGTTTTGAAGGAGCCATCAGTAGTGGCTTTTGATAGAGATACTAACAAGATTAAGGAAATCGGTGAGGAGGCACGTCTTATGATTGGACGTACTCCTGGTAATATAGTGGCAGTTCGTCCACTTCGTCAGGGTGTTATTTCTGACTACACTGTTACAGAAAAGATGATCAAGTACTTCGTTCAGAAGGCAATGGGCAAGAAGAGCTATCGCAAGCCTCGTATTGCAGTTTGTGTTCCTTCTGGAGCTACAGAGGTAGAGAAGCGTGCCGTTGAGGATGCAGCTTTCGCAGCTGGCGCACGTGAGGTTAAGATTATTGAGGAGCCTATTGCAGCAGCTATCGGTGCTGGTATCGATATTTCTCTTCCTATGGGAAATATGATTGTTGATATCGGTGGTGGTACAGCAGATATTGCTGTTATTTCACTTGGTAGCTCAGTTGTCAGCACATCTATCAAGGTTGCTGGTGATGATTTCGATGAGGCTATTGTTCGTTACATGCGTAAGAAGCACAACCTTCTTATTGGTGAGCGTACAGCCGAGGATATCAAGATTAAGATTGGTCGTTGCTTCCCACTTGGAGAGGCAGAGACTATGGATGTTAGAGGACGTAACCTTGTTTCAGGTCTTCCAAAGACAATCACTGTTACATCAGAAGAGACTGAGGAGGCTTTAAAGGAATCTACAATGCAGATTGTAGAGGCTATCCACTCTGTTTTAGAGAAGACTCCACCAGAGCTTGCAGCCGACGTTGCAGATAGAGGAATTGTTCTTACAGGTGGTGGTGCCCTTCTTCGTGGTCTTGAAGAGCTTATCGAGGACCGCACAGGTATCAACACTATGACAGCAGACGAGGCAATGACTTGTGTTGCCATCGGAACAGGTCGTTATGTAGAGCTTCTTGCTGGCGATTATTAATTTAAATATTTGATTTTTTGCCCCTTTTGTAAGAAAATATTTATGAAAGTAAAATTTTCTTATAAAAGGGGTTAATTTTATTTTTAGAATGCCGATATGATAAATGGATAATGATATCCATCAGGCAATAATAGCTTAGCGAGGAGAAGAGAATGGTAAAAGGACTTTATACAGCCTACACCGGAATGGTCAACGAACAAAGAAGAATGGACGTTATGACCAACAACTTAGCCAACTCAGCTACCACAGGTTACAAGAAGGAAGCGATGGTAGCCCAGGCATTTGACGAACGCTTAGCAATCAAAATTAAAGATACATCAGCCCTTAACAATCGACCAGAAGGAATAGGATATGTTTCTTTGGGAACCAAGATTGGTGAGACTTACACCAATTGGGATCAGGGCGGATTTCAGATTACAGATAAGCCATCTGATTTGGCACTTGGAGGAAAGGGATTTTTTGCAATAGCTTTTACAGATAAGGCTGGCCAGACATCCATCAGGTACACAAGGGATGGCGCATTTACAGTTGATAATCAGGGATTCTTAAGAACATCTGATGGTGACTACGTTCTAACTGACAACGGAGCTATGAATTCACAGTTGGGTGAAGAGAACTACGTGCAGATAGATCCTAATTTGCCATATGCAGTTAACGCAGACGGAAGTATTTCACAGGACGGCGAAGTGGTTTCAACTATAGGTGTTATCGATATAGCAGATTACGATTATATAAATAAATATGGTGAGAACTTATATGACTTAATTCCAGGAGGACAGATTGTAGAAAGCGATGCAATCATAGAGCAAGGATGCCTAGAATCTTCCAATGTCAATGTAGTAGACGAAATGGTTAGCATGATTCAGATAGCCAGAGCTTACGAGGCAGGACAGAAGATGATTCAAACCGAAGACGAAACACTTGAAAAGACAGTAAACCAGGTTGGTAGGGTTTAATTTTGGAGGTATATAGCTTATGATGAGATCATTGTGGTCTGCAGCTTCAGGAATGAAGGGTCAGCAGACATCGGTTGACACAATAGCAAACAACTTGGCAAACGTTAATACAACAGGTTTTAAAGCAAAGAGCACTCAGTTTAAGACATTGCTTTATCAAACAATGCAAGCTACTAGCACAAACGGTCAGGGCGAGACAAAGCCAACAAGTGCACAGGTAGGTTTGGGTACTCGAGTTGCTTCTATAAATTCTAATTTTACGCAGGGAGCACAGTTAGCAAACGAAAGCCCAACAGCTATGTGTATCATAGGTGATGGTTTCTTTGCGGTTCAGGACGGTGATGAAGTACACTATACCAGAAATGGTAACTTCACTTGGGCTTTGGACAATCAGAATGGAAAGATTCTTACAACAGCAGAGGGCTATAAGGTGTTGGATCAGGCCGGAAGACCTATTTCAATTCCTGCTACTTCAGGTGATGACTTTGCGGTCAATGCCGATGATGGCTCTGTTTCATATAAGAATCCAGATGGCACTTATACAGCCACTGGTCAGTCAATTGCGCTTTATCAGTTTACAAATAGGGTAGGTTTGGAGGCTATAGGTGAAAATCTTTACGATGAGTCAGAAGCCTCAGGCGAACCTATGGCAGAGTGGAACACTCAAGGTGTTACAAGAAGCTCTATAGTTCAGTATTATCTAGAGGGCTCAAATGTGAATGTCGCTGATGAGATGGTTAATCTTATTATTTCTCAGCGAGCATATGAGATGAACTCAAAGGCTATTACAACTTCTGATACAATGTTGGAAGAGGCTAATAACCTTAAGAGATAGTAGTTAGTAGGGGTATGGACTCGTTAAAGCGGTATTAGAGTTCTTGAACAGGGGGATGGAAAATGGACGTTACTTCAATGAATGGCTATTTGCAATCACAATATGCAAATGCCGCAGAAAACACAAGCAAATCAATAGGCAAGATATCTAAGGATTCTAGCCGAGAGGAAATCACAGAAGCTGTTAAGGGCTTTGAGACATTTATGTTGGAACAAGTTCTTAAGCAGACCAAGGAGTCACTTATACCAAAGGACGACAAGGAAGACCATACCATGAGTATGTACAAGGATTTTTTCATGGACACGGCCTACACCAAGGTAGCCTCTCAGTTAGTAGATCAGATGGGTGGAAAAATTACTGACGATTTTGTAGACCAGATTATGCGTAACTACGGAATTACAGGCAATTCTAATCCACAAACTGACAACATGGGACTTGATGCAGCCACAGTATCTGATGATATTGCAGCAACCAATGCATCTACAGTCACAGAAGTACAGGCATAATAAAAGCAATAATCGCGCACCCGATAGTCAAACTGTTGGGTGTGTTTTTCTTTGAAAAAATTTAAGTAACTATGATATGATTATACCCATGGAAGAGTTGACAGGTTACGTAGAGAATATAATATTTAGAAATGCTGATAACGGATATACGGTATTAGATTTTGTGGCCGACGAGGAGATGATTACCTGCGTAGGCCTTTTTCCAACCATCGGTGAGGGAGAGAATCTCTTACTTAGAGGAGATTACACAGAGCATCCAACATACGGCAGACAGCTTAAGGTGGCAAGCTATGACGTGGTGGCACCGGCAGACGAGCTTTCCATGGAACGTTATTTAGGTTCAGGAGCCATTAGGGGAATAGGTCCCAAGTTGGCTGCTAGAATCGTAAAGCAGTTTGGAGCAGATACCTTTAGAATAATCGAGGAAGAGCCGGAGCGACTTGCCGAGGTAAAGGGTATTTCTTTAAACAAGGCCATGGAAATCTCGGACCAGATAGTTGGTGCCAAAGATATAAGAAATGCGATGATTTTCCTTGATAAATATGGCCTTCATGGCAATACAGCAATCAAAATATACAACCGTTTCGGAAATGATATTTATACTGTGATTCAGAGCAATCCATATAGAATAGCCGATGAAGTCTCAGGCATAGGCTTTAAGACGGCAGATGAAATTGCGAGTCAAGTTGGAATCAAAGTCGACTCGGAGTTTAGAATCAAAGGCGGCATTCAGTATATACTTAGCCAAGGAGCGGGTCTAGGTCATACTTATCTTCCAATAGAGACATTACAGCAAATGTCTGTAGATTTGCTTGGAGTAGAAGCATCAGCAGTAGAGGCTCAGGTCAAGAACCTTGCCATGGACAAGAAAATCATCATTAAAACCGATGGAGAGGGTGTCCGACAAGTTTATTCTAGAGCTTTTTACCGCATGGAAGAATCAATTGCAGGAATGCTTCGAGAGCTTGATGTGACCTACAAGGTGGACAAGGCAGACCTTGAAAAGGTAATCCGTCGAATAGAAAAGGACGAAGAAATAGAGTTGGACGAGTTGCAGAAGAATGCAGTTATTTCTGCGGCCGAGAGAGGATTTTTTATCTTGACAGGTGGACCTGGTACAGGTAAAACTACCACCATTACCACAATGATTCATGTATTCGAGGAAGAAGGGTACAGCATCTTTCTTGCAGCCCCAACAGGGCGTGCAGCCAAGCGAATGAGTGAGGCCACAGGATATGAAGCCCGCACAATCCACAGGATGCTTGAGGTGACAGGAAAGATTAGCGATGACGATGACACTGCATCTTTTGCTAAATTTGAACGCAATGAGGACAACCCTCTTGAGTGTGATGTCATTATAATTGATGAGATGTCCATGGTGGATGTTTCCTTGATGTATTCGCTTTTAAAAGCGGTTTCACCAGGCACTAGACTTATAATAGTAGGTGATGTGAATCAGCTTCCAAGCGTTGGTCCTGGAAATGTGTTAAAGGATATCCTGGGCTCTGATAAATTTTGCTCTGTCACCTTGGAAAAGATTTTCAGACAGGCGCAGGAATCGGACATAGTCATGAATGCCCACAAGATTCATCAGGGGCAGCATGTGGTTTTAGACAATAAATCAAAGGATTTCTTTTTCTTAAGGAGGGATGATGCGGATACAATCATAAGTGTCATGCTCACATTGGTAAAGGAAAAGATGCCTAAATACGTTGATGCTAGCATCAGTGATATTCAAGTTCTTACTCCAACTAGGAAAGGATTGATTGGAGTAGAGAGGCTTAATGGCATTTTACAGCGATGTCTCAATCCGGAGTCGCCTGAGAAAAAGGAATGGAAGGGTGAGACAAGACTATTCCGCGAAGGCGATAAGGTTATGCAGATTAGGAACAATTATCAGCTGGAGTGGGAAGTATCCGGAAAATACGGAATCACCATAGATAAAGGCCTTGGCGTGTTTAACGGAGATGTGGGCATTATCAAGGATATAAACGATTGGGCAAAGAGTGTTACAGTAGAGTTTGAAGAAGGCAGAAAGGTGGTATACCCTTTTGCAAATTTAGATGAACTGGAGCTTGCTTATGCTATCACAATTCATAAGTCTCAAGGTTCCGAGTATCCGGCGGTGGTTATGCCTATAATGGATGGACCAAGGATGCTTATGAATAGAAATATACTATATACAGCCATTACTAGAGCAAAAAAATGCGTCACCATGGTAGGCGACGCAGATGTGTTTTATTCAATGGTTGATAATACTTCTCAGGCTAAGAGGTATTCTGGTTTAAAGGATAGAATCCAAGAAGCCTTTAGAGTATAGACTTAATATAAATATCTGAATAGATACTGTCGGCGAGATTGATAATATCGCCGCTATCAAGCTGAATTACAGGTCGTGAAAGGTTGCTCTTGTTGATGTAAACCACACGGCCTGTTTTGGCATCATTGAGCATTACACGGCTGTTGTTGTAGGTGTTGGCAATGTGCTCTAAGAATGTAAGGACAAACTTAGTGCGGAATTTATGCAAGCCTTCTTTTTCGAACTCGGCAATAACCTGAAAAGAACAAAGTGGGTCTCGATGAGCTCTAGCAGAAGTCATGGCATCATAAACATCGGCGATGGCAACTATTGCAGCAAAATCGTCAATCTCGTCATCGTCTAATCCTCTTGGGTAGCCACTACCGTCACTTCTTTCGTGATGCTGAAGAGTAGCAGATAAAACTCTGGCGTCGAAGCCCTTGCCGTTAAGAAGCTTTTTGCCAAGAAGAGGATGATTCTTCATCTCTTCGAACTCCTCGTCAGTATATATATCTGGCTTATGTAAAATCTCATCAGAAATTTGAAGCTTACCAATATCGTGAAGTAAACCGCAGACTGTTAGAGTATTTAAATCTTCTCGGGAATATTTTAACCATTTACCGATAGAACGGCTGATCAATGCAACATTTAACGAATGAGAATAGATAGGGTCCTCAACATTGCGCATGTAACCAAGCAAATCAAAAAGCTCAATGGAAGTCTTTGATTTGAAGAGAACCTCGCACTTCATGAGCAACTCATCCACGCAAGAGGCATCTCCGCCATCTGCAATCTTATGGAGAGTTTTTCTAAGAAAATCAATATTGATGGCATAATCTGACTGGAACCTTTGAAATACAGGTGACGCCTTTAGCTTTTGTGAGTATGTAATTTGCTCACCGACATAAGAAGGCTTTTTAGGTGCGCTAAACTTGGTAGCCTTTTCCTTCTTAGGCGCTTCCTCAACAACTTCAGTAGCCTCCTCGACAACCTCTTCTTCTTCAACTTCTTCTACACTAGCAGACTCAATCTTATAAAAGGTCATCTTTGCTATAAGTTGATTGGTAAGAGTATCCCCAGTGTTAGCAATTGACTGACCGCGCTTTGTTAGAACTGGTTCAGCCAAAATCATTCCTGCCTTAAGCTCATCAACATTTAAAGTCTTCATAATTATTCCCCTCTAATACATAAAGATACTTAGGATATTTAACCTATTTCAATTATATATTTTAGAAAAAATAAATACAATGAATAAGTTAAGTATTCTTTGTGTAATATTGACAAGTATTGATAAAAATAATCAATACACAAACACAATTAATTTGTGTAGCGCTATTGCTAAAAGTGAAATAGGGAAGTATACTATTGAAGCTAAGTTAATTCCGCTTAGTTAAAAGTAAATAGAAAGAGAGTCAAAAAATGGAAAAGTTACTTTTTACTTCAGAGTCAGTAACAGAAGGCCATCCAGATAAGGTATGTGATGCCGTATCTGATGCCATCCTTGATGCTTGCTTAGCTGAAGATCCAATGAGTAGAGTAGCTTGTGAGACTTGTTCTTGTACAGGATTCGTTCTTGTAACAGGCGAGATTACAACAAAGGCCACTCTCGATGTCCCAGCTATTGTTCGCAAGACTCTTCTTGAAATCGGTTATGACGATGGAAAGAAAGGCATCGATGGAAACTCTTGCGCTGTTATGGTCGCTCTTGATCAACAATCCGCTGACATTGCTATGGGTGTTGACAAGGCTCTTGAG
>JAILGH010000048.1 GCA_024697025.1 Pseudobutyrivibrio sp. | reverse complement strand
CTGTTCTGTGATCAGAAAGAAACAACAGAACTTAGATATTTTTCAAAAGAAAATAAACCTCAGTTATTTACCAAATCACACGATGATCTGTGGGATGATATTTTTCGGTAATTGTACCAAATCGAAATTGCAGTGATGGTAGAAATGACTGTAAAGCCAGCTGCCGTTGTTGATGAGATGAATTCATAACTTTCAGAATAATGCGATAAGGAGAGTATGTATTAATTGTTAATAGGAAGTTTATCATGGATATTACGATACGGAAAATAAATATAGAAGACCATTATAATATTGAATGTATGACCAAAAGGGCATTCTGGAATCTAAATATGCCGGGATGTGATGAGCACTATCTTGTACATAGAATTTGGAATGAACCGGATTACGTTTCGAGTATTTCTCTTCTTGCAGAAACAGAAGAAATCATCGTTGGCGTTATTTTATATACTAAATGCAAAGTAGTGACAGAACGTGGCGAGTTTCCTGTTTTGACTTTCGGGCCTTTATGTGTAGATCCGGAATATCAGAATAAAGGTATTGGCGGTAAACTTCTCGTTGAATCCATGGAACTTGCCAGGCAGAATAACTATAAAGGAATTCTGATATGTGGTGTGCCGACATATTATCCTAAGTTTGGATTCAAAACTGCAGATACATTTGGGATAACAATGCCTGACGGATCGAACTTTGATGCGTTTATGGGCTATGAATTACAGGAGAATGCTTTATCTGAGAATAAGGGAAAATTTTACGAACCGGAGAGTTTAGATTGTGATATTCACGATGAAGAATATATGCGTCGGTTAGAAGAATTTGATAAAAACTATCCTTATATGGAAAAGAAAGTATTACCCGGACAATGGAGATAAATTCCAGTTTTAAATCGAAGGAGACTAGCTATGAAGTATTCATACAAAGAAATGCCTGAACAGATGAAAGGAACCTTCGGGGATATATCAAGGTCTTTCGGATTCTCATGGAAAGAATTTGTTATGACCATTCCATCTCCGATGTTTCTTGTTACAACTTATAAATCAAACGGCAAGCCCAATGCCTGTATGCAATCCTGGGCGACTTTTACCAGTGCGGACCACGGCAACGGCTTTTATGCCATACTCGCCAGCGTGAACAAGAATGGCCATCTGTACAAGAGCCTTCAGGAAACGGGGCAGGCTGTGATCAACTTCTTTTCCGCCGATCATCATGCTGCCTGTATGGATACCATCAAAAATAATCAGTTTGATGCAGATGAGATTACCGCGTCTGGGCTTAGGGTTACTAAGGCTTCGTGGGTTAATGCGCCCATGGTCGAAGAATGCTTCATGAACCTTGAATGTAATCTTGCTTGGGAGAAAGAAGTCGTTCCCGGCGACGACCACGTGATTCTTTGCCTTGAGGTTCTCGGTGCTCATATTGATGAAGACCATTTAGCAGACAAAACAGGCGATAATGGACTTCTTTATAACATCCATTATCCCATCAACCCTGAGAAAGTCGGCAAAACAGCCCACGACTATGCCGGAGTACTGCAGAAGAAAATTGATGTAATGGAGTATTAAGAGAAAGACTGAGGTAAGTTATATTTAAATTTTTATTACTAAGACAAATTTTGATGCTATCAATTGGAAGAAAGAAAACGTCTCTGCAATCTTGAGTGTGTTAATGAATGGATGGAACATAAATGAAAGCAATTTTGACTAGTTCGCTTGGCGGGCAAATTAAGGTGGATGGTAAGAGAATTCCTACCAAACTTATGGAGAATAATGGACTTTTTGATACTATCCGCTCATTATGGAAAGAAAATTCAAATGTACTGATAATCAGCGGATCGCCTGTTTTTTATGATAAGAATGACAGCTTGGTATCCTGCTTGAAAGAATCATTTTCTCTGAGTGGGTTGAGTTTTATGGATTTTCTTATGTGTGACGATAGAAACAGGGAGATTATAAATCGGCTTTCGGAAATGGATGTATTGATTCTTGCCGGAGGACATGTGCCGAGTCAGAATGCCTTTTTGAAGAAATTAAAACTAAAAGAAAGATTAATGGATTGGGATGGCTTGCTGATTGCATGGAGCGCGGGTTCTATGAACTGCGCGGAAACAGTATATGCGGGACCGGAACTTCAGGGGGAGGCAATCGATCCGGATTATCGGAGGTGGATTAGCGGTCTTGGGATAACCGGAATCAACATTCTCCCTCACTTTGAGGAACTGAAGGATGAAATGCTTGATGGAATGAGATTAATTGAAGATATCACTTATTCGGATAGCATGGGTCACGAGATAATCGCCTTGAACAATGGTAGTTATATTGTTACAGATAACGGTACAGAAACGCTATATGGGGATGTATATAGTATAAAGGACGGAGTGCAGAAGCAAATCTGCAAATATGGAGAATGGGTACAGTTAGAAAGGAACGCAGTTGATTGATTATGTATCATCATGCATCATAGTTTATACGTAGATAAAGTCTCTATGTATTATATTTCATGTTTGAAACGTATAATAAACAGGTGGATTTTGTGGATTTTAACAGTCTTGATTCAATAATTCAAGAGCTTTGAATTACAGTATAATGCTCCAAACTTCCAATCATTTCAAAAGATATGAAGATTAGTTTGGACAATGGTTCACAAATCGAAAGTATTTGTGCACTTAAAAAGAAATATTAAGAGAGAATTAATCGTATAAATATCGAGGCGATTTTGAAGTGGTCGAATTCGACCACTTTTTTAATATAAAGAAATATTTAGTGATATTGAATATTTAGGATTTACATGATAGCATATACGTAATTGCGAGCGTGTGAATGTACGGAAAGGCGGACGAAAATGACAATTACTGAACGAATATTTTTCCTAATAAAGAAGCGAGGATTAAGCCAAAATGCTTTTGGAAAAGCAGCAGGAATTGCGTCTAGTACAATCAGTGATTGGAAGACTAAAAGCCATACTCCATCCGCTGATAAGATTATGGAGATTTGTAGAGTACTTGATGTAACTCCAGAGCAGCTTCTTACAGGTAAAGATATAGATGAAGATTATATAGAGCCAACAGTAGATTATGTTGCCAGAAAGCAGGATGAGGAGTTGCTTGTCGAAATACATAGTCTTAAAAAGGAACAGGTGAAACGGCTGAAGGCTTATGTGAAAGCTTTAAAGCAGTTGGAGGAGCTGGAGGATATTTAAAAGAATTAGGAAGGAATTTATATAATGAGTGAAAGTACAGATATTGTGGCCTCAAAGGGAAAAGGTGGAAGAAGGTATATGCCGTATGAATATACTGAGGGATATCATATAGGCGCATCGCTAAAAGATGCAGGGAAAAAATGTTTTGGATTAAATAAGATTGAGGATTTAGATATGATTGTTGCATTGCTAAATCGTGCAATGAACAGCGTGATTTGGAAAGGAAAGCCAATATGAAGTTAAAAAATGTATTGATAGTGGTTGAAGATATTAATAAGGCAAAGCAATTCTACCATGACTTGTTTGGTTTGGAGGTAATCCTTGATAATGATGGGAATATAATTCTTACTGAGGGGCTTGTGTTGCAGGAAAAGAAGTATTGGAAGGAGTTTCTAGGCAAAGATATTATCCCAGAGAACAACTCTTGCGAGCTGTATTTTGAGGAATCAGATATAGAGCACTTTGTGGAGAAACTTGAAAGCTACTATCCTGAGGTTAAGTATGTAAACAGATTAATGACCCACAGTTGGGGACAGAAGGTGGTACGTTTCTATGACCCTGACGGGAATTTAATCGAAGTGGGGACACCAATGTAAGATTGCATTTGTGGCTCTTTTTTTACATAAACAAAACGTTGACAAAATCGACACACGTGTCTAAAATGAAAACAGACACATATGTCGAAAAAGAAAAGGGGCTCATTATGGCAGGAAAAAGAGAAAAAACAAGGGAAATGATTATAGATTTTTCGTATGCACTTTTTGCGATGAAGGGTTTTAAACAGGTGACAATGAAAGATATTTGTGAGGTCACAGGTATGAGCCGTGGTGGTCTATACAGCCATTTTTCAGGCACGGATAAATTATTTGAGGCTGTCCTTGAAAGGACTATGGGAAACAGCGCAATGGATTTTCATACAGAGATTGAAAAGGGGGCTTCTGCTATTGAGATTCTAGATAGGGCGTTGAAACTTATGGAAGATGAAATGAAACATCCTGAAGATTCATTAAGTGTTGCCATTTATGAGTATGCTGAAATGGTAGATTCAGATTTAATAGAGAAGCTTAATCAAAATGCTGAAAAGAAATGGAAAAATCTTATCACATACGGGATGAAGCGTGGAGAATTTTGCAATATAAATGTCGATGAGATAGTGAATGTAATCCTATATTCTTATCAGGGTGCCAGATTGTGGAGCAGTATCATACCTATGAAGCCAAAGGCGTTCCATTCCATAGCAAATCATATAAAAAGACAGCTGAAAGGAGAAGATTATGATAACACTTAGAAGACCTACTAAAGAATTTGAATTAGATGCTATAGATTTTAAGCAAGAATTTATCGATAACGGTGAACCAATAATCAATGGCAGTGAATTACTCGACCAAATGGATTCATATGATGAATGGTTAAAGTCTGTTAGTGATAATACATCTTCCAAATTGGTGAATCCTTCTTGGGTTGTTACAGATACATATTTTGCATTCGATGAAAATGATAGGATGGTTGGCATAATTGATCTTCGCCATGAATTAAACAAATTTCTTAAGGATTTTGGAAACTGCGGATACAGTGTAAGACCCTCAGAGAGAAGAAAAGGCTATGCCACCGAAATGTTAAAACTCATTTTAGACCGTGCTCGTGAGCTAGGGATGGATAAAATTCAGCTTTCTGTAGAGCGTTCAAATGAGGCATCAGTAAAAACCATCACAAATAATGGTGGGAAATATGAAAGAAGCTTTACATTTGACGGGGCGGAGGCGGATGTATATTGTATATACATATAGTAAATAGGAGAGGGATAACATGCATTTTGTAGATGCAAAAGGAATACTAACTGGAAATAATGGTATGTGTGGGATGAATATATACCGTGGTTGCACCCATGGTTGTATTTATTGTGATAGCAGGAGTTTGTGTTATCATTTTACCCATCCATTTGAGGATATAGAGGTCAAGCAAAATGCACCGGAATTGTTGGAAAAGGCTCTAAAGTCCAAGCGAAAAAAATGTATGATTGGGACAGGAGCTATGTCTGATCCATATATGCATTGTGAGGAGAAATTGCATCTCACCAGACGGTGTCTAGAGATTATCAGGCAGTACGGATTTGGCGCTGCAGTGCAGACCAAGTCAGACCGTATCCTCCAAGATATAGATTTGCTTGATGAGATTAACCAATCCGCAAAGTGTGTAGTGCAGATGACACTAACAACTTATGATGATGACCTGTGCAAAATCATAGAGCCAAATGTTTGTAATACCAAAAGACGCATTGAGGTTTTGGAGGAAATGCAAAGACGTGGCATACCTACCGTGGTATGGCTCACACCTATTTTACCTTTTATTAATGACACCAAGGAAAATATCACAGCGATTTTAAATGAATGCGTGCGAGTGGGTGTTAAGGGAATCATAGTTTTTGGAATGGGCCTCACCCTCAGGGAAGGCGACCGAGAATATTTTTATGCAGCGTTAGATAAGCACTTTCCTAATCTCAAGGAGCGCTACATTAGCACTTTCGGAAATGCATATGAATTACCAAGTCCTAACAATGAAGAACTTATGTCAATCTTATATAAGGTATGCCGGGCGAATAATATTATATCTACCCCGGAAGAGTGCTTTAAATACATCACCGAGCTACCTGATAAGTATCAGCAGATGAGTTTATTTGATTTATTTTAAGTATGACTTTTAGTGAATTTCTAAAAGTCATACTTTTTTTATAAAAAAATGTTGACAAGTAGAAAATCATGGTATATATTTACTTCGTCAAGCGTACTACGACGGCCGTACTAAATGTAACGTAGTAATTTATCGCAAAACAGAAATGAGGGAAGAAATGAAAAAGTTTTTTTACGTGCTGAAAAAATTATTGTTAGCTATTTTAATCGTTTTGATAGTAGTAGTGGGAGTAGCTTTTATATATAACAGAGTACAAATGCGTAAGGAAGAAGTTTATTGGCAGAATCCTCCAGGACAGATGGTGGAAGTAGACGGCAACAAAATGCACATATATAGCGAAGGAAAGGGGGAACATACAATTGTTTTTATGTCAGCTTGGGGAGATCCTAGCCCTTATAATCAATTTTTACCACTATGTAAAGCCCTTAATAAAGATTTTCGTGTGGTTATAGTCGAAAGATTTGGATATGGTTTCAGTGACATAGTAGATGGTGAAAGAGATTTTAAGACAATTCTTGAAAATGATAGAGCGGCATTAAAGGCGGCTGGAATCGAGGGACCATTTATTCTTTGTCCACATTCCATATCAGGTCTAGAGGCAACACTATGGGCACAGAATTATGCCGATGAAGTAGAAGGAATTGTGGGACTTGATATGTCAATCAAAGAAAATAAAGACATGAAGGATGGTGAAACCCTTCAGAATATTTTGCTTGGCGCAGCTAAGGTATTTAATAAATCAGGCATGTTAAGAGTAATTGAGAACATAGGAGATTCAACCTTAACTGAAGAAGATAAAATGGAACAAGTAATTACTTATAAAATATTAGGAAATAAAAATGTTGTTAGCGAAAATAGACAAATGGACGCTGCCTGCGAGTTAATAGAAAGCAAACCCCTTCCATCAGTTCCAACTGTCCAGTATGTTGCTAAGAAAACGGCACAGGACTACCCATTATGGAAAAGCGGTCATCAGGCGTTAGCAGAGGCATCGGTTGACGGACAGTATATTGAGATGGATGCCGGCCATTATCTATACAAAGAGCAGCCAGGAGTTATTATAGATGGCATCCGTGAATTTGCCGAAAAACTATAGACTTTTACAGGTCTACAAGATTAAAGAAAATTCCAAAATAAATCCCTATACAAACAAATCATCATTGAAAAGTCAGGTCAAATATGGCCTGACTTTTTGCGTACTATTTATAGGAAAATGGGAGCTTCAACTAAATGCGTTATAAAATATAACGATTTTGACAAAAATTATCGCCAAACGTATTGTACAGGAATTAAAATAGTGGTATATTAATCGTACTAGCGGTACGATTAATATACTGATAAAGGTATCGATCATTATCAGTTGAATGATAATCATTTTATGATAAAAAACACAGATTCTATGATGGAGATATTATCGAAAATATCATAGACAGCAAAAACGAAGGAGATGATGAATGATGAAAGACAAAATTTCAGTAAAGACAGTAGTGTGTTTGATTTTGTTCCTGGGAGGTTTAATCTATGGGGCAACTACACTACAACTAATTGGCCACAGGCCACCAATTATTTTCATTACTCTTGGAGTTGCAATTCTTGGTTTAGGTTTGATGTTCTTTTACAGCATCAAGGGTAAGCGACCAGAGAATTTCAAAAAAGTGGTAATGATAGCTGTGGTATTATTAGCGGCTTACGGTATCACAGAAATGGTTTGCAACCAGAAGTATCAAGAACAGGTTGCAGCTATGCAGGACTGGGATGTAGACTTAAACACTGTTGAGGATGGCACTTACATTGGCACAAGCGATGTAGGCTACATTAAGGCAGAAGTCAAAGTTAAGATTAAAGATCACATCATTAAGGACATCAAATTGGTAAAGCATATTAATGAGCGTGGCACACCAGCTGAAAAGATTGTTGATGTAATTGTGCAGCAGCAGAAGGTAGATGTAGATGCTGTCAGCTCGGCAACCAATTCAAGCAAGGTAATTAAGACAGCTGTTAAAAATGCTTTATTGCAGGGCGTTAGATAAACCATTATAGTATTAAGTAGTGACTTTTTAAGGAGAATAAGGAGCATTAAACAATGACTAAAGCGGAGAAGATGGAGTTATTCCACAGAGATAATATTGCAAATGCGGCCGAGAAACTATTTTCTATAAATGGTATTGAAAAAACATCTATGGATCAAATCGCCAAAGAAGCAGACTATAGTAAATCTACTATATATGTTTACTTCAAAAACAAAGAGGAAATAGTACTTTATTTAGTATTGAAGGGGATGAACGAAATTAACACTAGTATTGAGGAGGTCGTGGATGACAAGACTGCAGGTACCAGTGACGTGCAAAAGTATTATCAAATCTGTCACATTCTAGCAGAATTATATGAAAAGTCTCCCTTCGTGTTTTCCAGGATGCTAGAGAGCATTGAGATGAAGCAGGAAGAGAGGCTTATGGTTCCGTTGCTGGACGATATCTACCAAGTAGGTGAGTCCATCATCGACAAGATAGCAGAGTTTCTTGAAGCAGGTAAAAACAAATCCAAATTCGATATTGCTGACGATGCAAAGAAGGTCAGTTTTATATACTGGATGATGTTGGCAGGTGTTATCATGTTGGGCAACAAAAAGTCCCAATACATCGAATGCCAATTTGATGAATCCAAAGATGAATTTTTAGAACAGGTCTTTGGAATGATGTTAGAAATCATAAACAAATAACGATTAAGGCAGCCTATATTCAGGCTGCCTTTGGTTTGCTTTATAGGAAATTTCTTTTTTATTTTTCCAGTATAAAACGTGCAATAAAAATAATCCAAAAATGAACAGGATAAATAAAGTAGAAGAAATACTTGGAAAACTTGGTGTTTTTTCCTCTTTCGCCATTATAAGCAAGTATAAATGGTATGACTGTAAACAGAGCCCATTCGCCGTTCATACACAAAAAGTCAAAAAGAGATTCACTTGCAGCTAAAGAGTAGTAAGAGCTAACTGTAAACATTAAATAAATCATGCTGTAAACAAATATACCAATACATTGCTTGGTTTTTCTTCCGTAGAATAGCCATATAATAAATGGAATTGGTAGATAGAGAATTAAACCTCCTGCGAAAACACTTGCAGCTAAAACTATAAGTGTCAGTAAAACATTTAAAATTATATGGTTTTTACGTTTAATATTATCCAAACACCAGATGAAGGCGAACATAAGCCCAAGCATCGTAAACATATTATAATCCACTAAGAACGAAATAAAGCTGTATTTAGAGAAATAAGATTTATCGAAATACAGGTAAATAATTGAGGTGCCGGCCCACATAATTAATGCTGCAGTAATAAGCCTAAGTAGATATTTTACGCGGCTACGGGTGTGATAAAATCCATCTATCATTAAATATATGAATAATGGAAAAACAAATCGTGTAGTCAGAGGGGTCCACCATGGCAATTCTGGCCAATTTAAACTCTCATGTGTCTGATAACTCAAAAACGAATAAAAATGATCCAGTATCATAAATACTACTGCTATTAATTTTAATTTGTATGCATCAAGTCCTTTTTTCACACATTACCTCCTTTGTTGTAACTTTATATTCTATACATATATCTAATTATTCACTCCTCTATTAAATACAACGATTCAAAATGAGAAATGTCTTCATAAATTTTTATTAAGATAAAAAAATATATTATGGTTAGCAAAACTGTGAATTAATTAAGAATTATTATGGTTTTTGACACAGTAAAGTTTGTTCTGTGTTAGAATAAATGTACTCGGTTAATTTAAATGTGAAAGGAGAGTTTTATTATGGCAAAATATGTATGTCCAGTATGCGGTTATATTCATGAGGGGGATACACCACCTGCTGAGTGTCCAGTGTGTCACGTTAGCGGAGACAAGTTCAAGAAGGTTGAGGGCGAGCTGACACTTGCTGCTGAGCACGAGTTTGGTGTTTATGCAAAGACTGTAAAGAACAACCCTGACATTTCTGAAGAGGATAAGAAGTATATCTTTGAGCAGCTCAAGGCTAACTTTGACGGAGAGTGCTCTGAGGTTGGTATGTACCTTTGCATGGCTCGTATTGCTCATCGTGAGGGCTACCCAGAGATTGGTCTCTACTGGGAGAAGGCAGCCTATGAGGAGGCTGAGCACGCTGCTAAGTTTGCAGAGCTTTTAGGTTCTGACTTAGAGAAGAACATGACCGATTCTACTAAGAAGAATCTTGCATGGCGCGTAGATTGCGAGTTTGGTGCTACAGCTGGTAAGTTTGACCTTGCTAAGTGTGCAAAGATGAACAATCTTGATGCTATCCACGATACAGTTCATGAAATGGCTCGTGACGAGGCAAGACATGGAAAGGCCCTTAAGGGATTATTAGACCGCTATTTTAAATAAATAATATTTGTAAGTATGCCACCAGGGCTTAGGCTCTGGTGGCTTTTTTCTATGGTTATTATTTCACGGTTTCTTCGTATTTAGGTGGTATCATACAGTTAATGTGTATAAATATACTTTCTAAATGATGGAGAGGATAAAGCCCATGAAGCAGAGAAAAGGTAAATTAATCGGCCAAGTTGTCGGATTTTCTTGTGTGGCAGCTGCCGTGGGATGTATTGTTCTTACCGTTATAGGCATCCTAAGAGTAAAAGGTACCTACCTGGATATGGTCCATGAGGAATTAAATACTGCAGGTACCATAGCTGATAGCGAATTTACAATGATGTGGGATGGAGATTGGGAATATAATGATTCCACATTGACTAAGGGCGGGGAGCCAGTTTATGAAGAATACTTAGAGACTATGCTAGAACTTAAGGAGCAAACCGGCTTAGAGTATACGCTGTATTATGGTGATACTACGGTTATTTCTACTATAAAGAATGCTTCGGGAGATTTTCATTTAAATCAAAAAGCTCCTGATGTGGTGACAGCTGAAGTTTTAAAGGCGGGGAATTCCTACTATAGCCCAGGGCTTCAGATTGAGGGCACCAAGTATTATGTTTATTTCGGACCACTTACAAATGACGATGGATCGGTTGTGGGCATGATGTTTGTGGGCCGTGACGCTTCGGCCATTACTTCCACCATTAACAAGATGTCCATCACACTCATCTTGATAAGTGTTTTGATAATAGTAGGTCTGTTTTTGATTGGTTTGTGGGCTATTAAAAAGAGTAGCAAGGCAATGAACGATATTGCCGAGTCCATCAAAGAGGTCGCAGCAGGAAATTTGCAGGCTCATATTCCAGAGCATTTGTTAAAGCGAAATGATGAGCTTGGAACTATAACAGAAAGTACGTTAAATCTTAGGGACAAGCTTTTAGATATTATTGGAACTAGTGTGAAGCTTTCGGGAGAGGTTACATCTTCAGGTGATGCCTTGGCTGATACGGCAGAGCAGGCATCAGATACGTCCGAGATGGTTACTTCTGCAATTAATGGTATTTCTGAAGGGGCCAACAGTCAGGCGGAAAGTGTACAGGATTCAGCTAGCAATGTAAGTGAGATAGGTGTAGATATTGAAACTATTTCAGATAACGTTGGTGTGTTAAATACCAATACCGACGATATGAAAGAAGCTTGCCTAAATTCTATGAAAGCATTGGATATTCTTGTTAATCAAAATTCTGCGGTTGTGGAATCCATGCAAAAGATTGACGAGCAGATTAGAAATACTAACACCTCGGTTAAAAACATAAGCGAATCTTCAAAGCTTATTACTGATATTGCATCAGAGACTAACTTGCTTGCCTTAAATGCTTCAATTGAGGCAGCTAGAGCTGGTGAGGCAGGAAAGGGATTTGCTGTTGTTGCTGATGAAATTGCTAAGCTTGCAACAGAATCAGCTCGCTCTGCAGAAAAGATAAATGGAATCATTGAGGAACTTACTATTGAGTCAGATAAATCCATTGCAATTATTGAGCAGATGAACGAAGAGCTTACCGCTCAATCAGGCCATTTGGACGTGACTAAGCAAAACATGGAGGTAATGAAGTCGGGCGTAGACACAGTTTCTGTCAACGCTAAGGAGATTTCATCTAGAGTACAGAATCTTGATTCGGCAAAGGCTAATTTGGTTGATATTATTGATAATCTGTCTGCTATTTCTGAAGAGAATGCTTCTACCACAGCAGAGACAAGGGATTCTATGGACAATTTGAATTCTACATTTGAGGTTATTACTAACGCATCAGATTCACTTAAGAAGCTTGCAGGACAGTTGTACGAAAAGATTAGCTATTTCAATATTAAGTAGGAGCGGGGGTTCTTATGAAGGATTATCAGTACATTTCTACCTCAGTTGGCAATATTCCAACAGGATTACCAGGGGGATTCTTTATTTATGAGGCTGGCGGCGACGAGAAGATTTTATTTGCCGAAACCAATGTAATCCAATTGTTTGGATGCCGTTCTTTCGAGGAGTTTTTAGATTATGTAGGGGGCAGCTTTAAGGGGATGGTGCACCCGGAGGATTTTCAAAAGATAGAAAATCAGATTCAGGCACAAACCATCTATGGAGAAAAGCGCCACGATTATGTACGTTACAGAATTATCTCAAAACAGGGCGAGGTAAGGTACATAGAGGATTTTGGACACTTGCTGCACTGGTTAAACGGCAAGAGCTTTTACTATGTATTTATAGTAGATATTGAGCAAAATGAATATTTAAATGAAACTAGAAATTCCTACGCCGAGGCGGAGATTCTGGCATCAAATAATGAGACGGATTCTCTTACAGGCCTGTTTAACATGTCTTTCTTTTATCATAAGGTACAAGCTTTAATTTCAGAGCCAGAAATACTTAGACAGCAGGTGGCATTCGTTCATTTTGATATTCCTAATTTTAAACTTTTCAATGAACGTCATGGATTTAAGCTTGGCGATGAGCTGTTGTGCGATGTGGCGCGTATTATTCGTGATGTCTTTTATGGTGCCACTGTGGCAAGATTTTCTGATGACCATTTTGTAGTTTTTACTACTGGTGCTAAAGAAGATATTATTGCCAATGTCGAGGAGGTTTACAAGAGAATTCTCCTGGCTGATGATGTTAATAAAAAGGTTAGAATTAAAGCCGGAATATATTTTCTTGATGATGCTAGAGCGGAGGTTGGTTTGGCCTGTGACCATGCAAGATTGGCTTGCAATAGCATTAAGAATAGACATGACATAAACTATTGCATCTACGATGAGATGTTGCGCGATAAGCTTCGTAGGCAGCAGTATGTCGTTGATCATATTGATGACGCTCTTGCGGAAGATTACATCAAGGTTTACTACCAGCCAATTATCAGGGTTGCAACAGGAGAAATCTGCGGATTTGAAGCATTGGTTCGCTGGGTTGACCCAAAGGTAGGCATGCTTTCACCGGGTGACTTTATAGAAACGCTAGAGCATTTTCATCTAATCCATCTAGTGGATGAGTTTATGGTAAAAAAGGTGTGTCAGGACTACAGTACCATTATGGAGATGGGGCTAGATATAGTTCCGGCATCCATCAATATTTCCCGTCTTGATTTTGAAATTTGCGATGTGTTCAAGCTACTTGAAGATTTTACAGAGATATACAATGTACCTCGAAAAATGATTGAGGTGGAAATCACCGAGAGCGCTTTTAATGATAACACAGGTTTAATTAGAAATTCCGTGGAACAAATCAGGGAAGCAGGCTATGAGATATGGATAGACGATTTTGGTAGCGGCTATTCTTCTTTAAATACAATTTCAGATTATGATTTTGATGTATTGAAGCTGGATTTGGTATTCTTGCGTAGCATGGACAAAAACAATAAGACCAAAACTCTCATGGAATACATTATTAATGCTTCAAAGCAGATGGGAGTAACGCCACTTTGCGAAGGCGTTGAGACCAAGGAACACTATGAGTTCTTGAAGTCAGTTGGCTGCGACAAGTGTCAGGGATATTATTTCGGCAAGCCAATGCCTATGGAAGATTTGATAAACCATATAATTGAAAATGGAATGGTTTTAGAAGCAATGGAATAAAACAACAATTTATTAAACGTAAAAAAAACGACGCCGGCGGGGCGTCGTTTTTAAAAAGGGAGAATAATGTTATGAAAAAAATGGTTCATCGCTTCTGTCTTGCGATGTAATTATAATACAATCAATTTCTGAAGGAACAATGGAAAAAATGTGAAGAAAAAATCAAAATAAAAAGTTTATCTGTGAATTGCTTACCACATGAGAAAAACGAGGGCTAAGGAAAAAGAAGAGCCCAAATTGTGGTTAAAAAATGGCAGAAGAAAAGAGTCTACAACGGGTAGACCCTTTTATCCGTAACCCAAATACATTTAATAACTCAAATACGCATGTCAATCATGGTTCCAGAAGTAGGATAAACCAGACTTTCCAAAGAAGGCGAATTCATATCCATCGCTTTTGTGAAAAGTTCGGCTTGTCCCTCCATAAGATCTAAAGTTTTACCAATCATCGTAGTTCCAACTGCATTCATCAATTGGTTCTGACTTAAGCTCATAGAGATTTCTGAAACATCCATGGCACGCCTCCCCTAAAAAAGACTACGCTTTTTTCTTACGAAATAATTTTATCATTTTAAGTAACTTTAAATGGTGTAAAACTGTGATTATTGTGTGAAGAAAATGTGAAAAACAAAGACGCCTGAGTATTATCTGAAAAAATTGTTAAAAATGCTGCAAGAAGCGTATTTTACGTGGAATTTATGGAAAAAAATATTTATAATATAGTTTAATCTACTATTTAAAAAAATGGGGAAAAGATGGCTATACGAAACATTAATTGGAATGACCCTTTGATGAAGGCGATTAAAGCCTTTAATTCTATAGGCGGACATTCCCTTACAAAAGAAGATTTAAAAAAACAGCGAGCGGCCATGGAAAGAGCCGGCAGGCTGGCAGCCCCAGCGGCGGATGTGACAATAGAAGAGTTTAAGGCAGGCAAGATTCCATGTGAATGGATTAGGCCTAATTTGGCTCACAATCCACAGTATGTGATTTTATATGCCCACGGCGGAGGCTATACCTGTGGAGGGCTTAAGTACGCCCGCATTCTTGCTGCCAAGCTTGCACTGGCAACAGGATTTTCAGTTGTGTCGTTTCAGTACAGGCTTGCACCAGAGTATAAGTATCCTTCACAGATTGAGGATGGGCTCAGGGTTTGGGATTACCTTTTAAACAAAGGCTTTGGTGCTTCAAATATTCTTGTTGCAGGAGATTCTGCAGGAGGCAACCTTGTGCTGTGTCTAACCCAGAGGCTTATTGCAGCAGACAGAAAGCCACCCAGGGCAATCATTTTATTTAGCCCATGGACAGACATGGCTGCAGAGGCACCTTCGTACAAGGAATACAAGGAAAAGGACCCTATTTTAACCTACAGCTATGTGCTGGGGGTGAGAGAGGCATACATTGGTAGCAATGTGGATGTGACAGACCCATGCTACAGCCCGTTAAATGGGGAGTTTACGAATTTTCCTCCTACCTATATAATGGTTGGGAAAAACGAAATCTTGCTAGATGATAGTACTCGCCTTCAAAAGAAAATCAACAAGGCTGGAGGCAAGGCTACTATAGATATAGAAAAGTCTGGCTGGCACGTATATCAGCAGATGCCTATTCCCCTTGCTGGTAGGGCGATGAAGCGTCTTTCAGACTACATTTCAAACGAGATTTACAAATAAAATTAGGATTATAGAGAATGAGCAGAGAAAATTGGTACAAAGTAGATAATGTTGCAAAGGTCTTTCTTGCTACAGCAGCAAAGCGAGACACCAGAACTCTCAGAGTTAGTTGCACCCTTTGGGAGGATGTAGATCAAAATCTTTTACAGGAAGCAGTGCTTTCTGCAATCCAGATTAGACCACAGTTTCAGGTGAGAATTCGACGTGGTATTTTCTGGCACTACATGGAGGATACAGATTTACAGCCGGTGGTTGAGGAGGAACACGGAAGAGTTTGTCCACCACTTTATTCACCAGGTCATGCAATGCTTCACTACAAGGTTACTTACTATGGTAAGAGAATCAATTTAGATTTGTTCCATGCCATTTCAGATGGAACCGGGGCCATGGAGTTTTTAAATATCATAGTTTTAGAGTATCTTAAGCTTAAGCATCCTGACCAGTTTGAGCATACAACTATTCACTCAGGTGCATCAGAGGACGAGCTTAATCAGGACAGCTACAAGCAGTTTTTTGGCAGCATGTATTTAAAGGGCTCTTCCTTAAAGAAGGCTTATCATCCAAGCGGGTTAAAGCTGCCATACGACCAGCTGCAGTTTTTTGAATTGCATATTCCATCGGGGGATATTTTGCCAAAGGCTAAGGAACTTGGAGTTGGACTCACCAGCTATATAGGCGCCAAGCTTATGATGGCAATCAAGACCGACATGCCACCTAGAAAGATGAAGACACCTATCAATGTTTCTATGCCAGTTAACCTTAGAAATTATTATCCAAGTAGCACATCAAGAAACTTTTTTAACAATGTAAATGTTTCTCATGTGTTTTTTGAGGATATTTCATTTGCTGATTTGGCAAAGGAATTCGATGACAAGTTAAAGGCTAATCTTTCAGAGGAAAACATCAAAAAGCAGATGGATAACTTTGAGACTATGGAATATTTTGTTCCAGTTAGAGCGGTACCTCTTTTCATAAAGCAGATGGTTGTTAGATATGGCTCTAGGGTCACAGACGAAAAGGTATCAGTGGTGCTTTCAAATCTCGGTGTTCAAAGACCACCAGAGGAGTTGGTTCCAATGATTCAAAATTATGGGGGGTTCTGCAGCTCGTCAAATTTATTCGTGGTTATGTCAAGCTACAATGGAGACTTGACCCTTGGTGTCACATCTCCTTATTCAAGTACCGGTGTAATCAAAAGCTTTGTTAGGGGACTTAGCGAAGACGGCATGAAAGTTAGAGCTTATGCAACGGAGGTGATTCGATAATGAAGAACTGTCCATATTGTAAAATAGAGGTTGGAGGAGACTTAAAGAAGTGTCCATTCTGTCAGAGTAAGCTAGTAGGCGAGGCAGAGGAGAGATACTTTCCAACTCAGACCATACTTAAGATTCAGTCTTTTTTCTACAAGCTACAACTATTTTTGGTTTGGGTGGCTATAATTGCCCTTGTAGGCCTAGATTTCTTTTTCGGAGTTAAGCTATATCCAAGCTGCAACTTCCACTGGAGTCTACTTTTTGTAATGTGGTTGTTGGCTTTTGAAATGAGCATCATTCGACTATTCAAAAAGGGAATGAATGCCGCCAGAGTTTTATCTATTTCGGCGGTGTCAATTATGATAATGCTTGGCATCACAGCTTACTATATTGGTTTCTTTAAGATATTTGTTTATTGGGTGCTGCCAAATGCGGTTATGGCAACCATGATAGCCAATTTTATATTTGCTATGATTGATAAAAGCGGAAATGCAATGGGATACCTGTTGACAAATTTGTTGATGGGCGTGTTGCCATACATAGCTTTTTATCTCATGCAAAAGAACAGTCCATTGGAGTGGATTATATGTCTATTAGTTAGTATTGCATTGCTGATTGGAGCCATCATCTTTAGAGGTAGAGAGGTAGTAAACGAAATTCAACGGCGATTGAGTGTATAAAGTAGTAGTGTCTATAGCTGTATTGGCGGGGGGAAAAACATGATTGCTAGAGACGAATCTATGGAGAAGGCTAAATATTTGTTAGAAAACTTCGACAGGGCTCTTTCAGAAGAGTGGATTGAGGTTTACTATCAACCAATAATCCGAGCCGCAAACGGTAGAGTTTGCGACGAGGCTGCTTTGGTGCGCTGGGATGATCCGATTATTGGAATCTTAAATCCCGGGGATTTTATTGCCATTTTAGAGGCAGTAAACGTTGTTCATAGGCTAGATTTATACGTGCTAGAGCATGTGTTGGAAAAGATGAAAAAACAGGAGGCCCAAGGGTTATACGTGGTGCCAACTTCTGTCAATCTTTCTCAGATTGATTTTTATTCATGCAACATAGTCGAAGAAGTTACGAGACGAGTGGATGAAGCGGGGATTTCTAGAGATAAAATCGCTTTGCAAATTACAGAGACTGCAACAGCTCGTAATAATGAAAACGTATTGTCGGACTTAATAAAGTTTAAAGGGCTTGGTTTTCAGGTCTGGATGGATGATTATGGCTGCGGAGATTCTTCTCCATTGCTGTTTCAAAAAATACGTTTTGATCTTCTCAAAATTAATATTTCCATGGTTAATCAAGTTAAATACAACAACACATCCAAGGTAATTATCACTGAGATAATTAGAACAGCTATGGCTCTTGGAATGGAAACGGCAGCCGAGGGCGTTGAAAGCCTTGGGCAGGTGGAGTTTTTAAAAGAGATAGGCTGCACCAAGCTTCAGGGATACTATTACTGTAAGCCAATCCCTATGGAGGTTGTTTTTGACAGGTATCGCAATGGCACTCAAATAGGATTTGAGAATCCTGAGGAGGCTAATTACTACACAGCAGTGGGCTCAGTCAGTCTTTATGACTTGTCATTTATGATGAATGATTATGACGAAGACAATGTATTGGAAAATTACTTTGAAACCTGGCCTATGGCAATTGTGGAGGTTTCTGAGGAGGGCCTTGCATTTTTAAGGGGTAACAAAAACTTTAAAAAATTTGTCGAGGTTAATTTCCCTATGGCAAGAAAGCTTGAGGAGATTAGTCCGGAGAATGTAAATAAATCCATAGATGCGTATGTTATAAATGCAATTAAACAGTGCGGGGCTACAGGTAAGAAGGCTATTATTGATGACAGAATCAAAAATGGAAAAACTCTGCAGCTTTTGTTACAAAGGATTGCTGTAAATGAGATTAAAAATGTTTCAGCGGTGGCTATTGCCATTTTGTCTATCACCGAAAATTCCCAGTCAACAGCAGACAATTTGACTTACAACTATATCGCAAGAGCTTTGTGCGAGGATTATATAAATCTGTATTTTGTAGATTTGGATACAGGCAAATTTGTGGAGTATGCACCTGATGGAAAGAATCGCGATGTGTCAGTAGAGCGCCACGGCGGACATTTCTTCGAGCGGGTAAAGAGGTATGTTGAAGCAAATGTTCATAAGGAAGATCAGGATTTGTTCTATGGTGTGATTTCCAGGGAGGCTTTGGAAAGTAACCTTAAGGCTCATGGAACATTTTCATTAACCTATAGACAGTACATTGATATGGTACCAACCTATGTCAATATGAAAGCAGTTAAAATCAGTTCTGAGGGAAATAGAGTAATTATCGGTATCAGCAATGTGGATGCTCAGGTTCGCAGGCAGGAGGCTCTGGAGCGAATCAAGGAGGAGCGTATTACCTTCTCCAGAATCTCTGCATTGTCCGGAGATTTCATCAGTATTTATACGGTGGATCCAAAAACTGACAAATACGAGATATACAAGACTACTGAAAAATTCCAGTCGTTAAATCTGGAGGGAAAAGGTGAGGATTTCTTTGCAGAGACATTGAGAGATTGCGAAACCTTTATCTATCACGAGGACCTGGAGAATTTCCGCAAATCCTTTAGCAGGGAACAGGTAATGGCCAAGATAAATGAAACAGGCCTTTATGTAAATAACTTCAGGCTCAGCTTTGGCGAGGAAGTTTCATATGTGACTTTAAAGATTGCCATGGTGGAGGAAATGGATGGCCCTCAATTGATAGTGGGTATTATTGACGTGGATGAGCAGGTGAGAAAGGAGCTTGAGTACTCTGTCACTTTGGCATTGGCGGAGGACAAAGCCTACAAGGACGAGCTGACCTCAGTTAGAAATAAGCACGCCTATGTGGATTTAGAGGATTCCTTAAACCAAAAAATCAAGGAAGGTGGCGATGTGGAGTTTGCCATAGTAGTCTTTGATTTAAATGGATTAAAGCTTGTGAACGATACCTACGGACACAAGGCTGGCGATGATTTTATAAAAAAGGGATGTGGCATAATCTGTGATGTCTTTTCTCACAGTCCTGTATACCGAGTGGGCGGCGATGAATTTGTGGCAGTGGCACAAGGCAGCGACTATACAAATATGGATTCGCTTTTAAATGACATTGCAAAAATAAATAAGGCTAACCATAAAAAAGGTGAAGTAACCATAGCCTATGGGCAGGCAAAGTTTTCTGAAGGAGACGGATTTGTGTCAGATGTTTTTGAAAGAGCAGATGCAAATATGTACGCCTGCAAGCAGGAAATGAAGAAGGCCGGTTACGGAAGGATTAAGGATTGACAAAGATTTAACAATGGACTATCATAGAGTACATGAGAAAAATGGGCGAACCCCAAGAGGAGGATTACTATGAGCGAATTCAATAATTTAAAGCTTGAAGTTGCTGACGAGATTGCAGTACTTACAATTTCACGTCCAGCAGCTCTTAACGCACTTAACAGCGAGACACTTGACGAGTTAAACGTTGCATTAACAGAGATCGAAGCAAGAGACGATGTAAAGGTTCTTATCCTTACAGGCGGTCCTGACAAGAAGGACAACGCATTCAAGTCATTTGTTGCTGGTGCAGATATTTCTGAGATGGTTAACTTTACAGCTGCAGAGGCACGTGCTTTTGGTATGAGAGCTTCTGTTCCTTTCTTCAAGCTCATGAACATGAGACAGGTTACTATTTGTGCAGTTAACGGATTCGCTCTTGGTGGCGGATGCGAAATCTCAATGGCTTGCGATATCCGTATCGCTTCAGAGAACGCTACATTTGGTCAGCCAGAGTGTGGCCTTGGTATCATCCCTGGTTTCGGTGGTACACAGAGACTTGCTCGTCTTGTTGGTATGGGACGTGCTAAGGAGCTTATCTTTACATGCGACTCTATCGATGCAAACGAGGCATACAGAATCGGTCTTGTAAACAAGGTTGTACCAGCTGAGGAGCTTATGAGCACAGCAAAGGCTATGGCTGCTAAGATTGCTTCTAAGGGAAGCTACGCTGTATCTATCGCAAAGGCTGCAATCAACAATGGTTACGACATGGACATCAAGAATGCAGTTGAGATGGAGGCAAACCTCTTTGGTATCACATGCTCCACTCACGATAAGGCAGAGGGTATGGGAGCATTCCTTGAGAGACGTGCTGCAAACCTTACAGATTTCTAATTTGATTTTGACATTATTTTCGCCCAGGCATTTGCCTGGGCGTTTTTTCGTCTATAAAATTCTTATGTAAGCTTCTTCCATTTTGAAAAATAATAATAAAATTTTTTTGAACTATAAATGTAACAGTAAAGTGCGCCTTTTTTTAGGAGACACAAATAAGCAACTATAGGAGGTATTTATTATGAAGAAACAAATTATTGCGGCAACATTAATGGCATCTATGGTGCTTGCTGTAGGTTACAGTAACGGAACAAACGTTAAGGTGACTACGCATGAAGGAAAAGTGGTGGAAGCGAAAGCTTCGCCAGGAGTGAAATATATGTCAAATCACATAGTCGATACAGGCGACGCGCTAGATGAGCTCTGTCAAAGTTTTTACAACGTAGATATACTTAGGAATTCTCTTGGTGAAGTAGTTTTTAACTGCACCAATCCAAAGGGCCAGGTGCAAGTGCAGGTTAAGGGATATGATAGAGGAGATGGAAATTTTGAAATGACTTCATATTCAGTGTATGGTACGGATATGCAAGCGTGTAACAGTATCAGAATTGGAGATAGTATCAGTAGAGTAAAAAGTGAGATGAAATACCCGCTTATAACAGAAAGTAAAGACTATCTAGAATATGATAATGATGAATATACTATTGCATTCATTTTTTCAAATGGCGTGTTGTTGCAAGTAGCTTATTTTTATAAATAAGATGTATGCATAATAAAAAAGTGGTTGCCGGATGGCAATCACTTTTTTTCAGTGTTATGAAAAACTGTTACGTCTTGTGGTAGTTGCAGAAGAAGGAGCATCAGGATGCTGCCTATCTGGATTTGGAGATATAGGACGGCTGTTTATATTGGTGCCCTGTGCAACCTGCTGATTGTTGGTTGCTGCAGGTGGTGCAGTATACCTTGGGGGTTGATTGTCTGCTTGCGCCGGCAATGGATTGTTGGTTTGTAAAGGTGTTGTCTCTATATCATCAAATTCTGGTGGGTTGTATTGGTGTTCTAAAACCACATATAATTCAGCATATAGTCGATTAACACCCGGATTAAATTCAATGAAACCCTTTTCATAATTATATAATGGTTCAAAATGCTCATTTTTACATGTTTCCGCTATTTGACGGACATACTTTTCTAGGTAGTTTATTTGATGGGTTCTTTCCTTAATATTTTTTTCTATTTCAGTTAATACAGGGGATGTATGTTTTTCAAGAGAGGTTCTAGTAATACCGCTAGGCACCAAACCCGATGAATCTAGGTAATAATAAAAGTTATTAATAAGATTCCTTTTATTGCTGTCAAAAGCATTCATATCTTTAAATAGTTCAACCTTAGACACCATATATTCGTATCTTGGAACATAGTGCTCTGATATTGGCAAATTCGCCTCATCGAGGGGTTTTATTTTACTGAATTTATGGTCTACTTCTGCTTGTCTTTTTCTTAAGTCAGGGAAGGGGGCTTCGACTTTTAGAATTAATTTGCCGGGATGTAATATTAGATTCCTATAGTATTCTCGTTCCTCCAAATATCTTTGAAGACTTTTATTGTTTTGACCCATGCTGTATCCTCCTTTCGTCAAATAAAACAAATTATGAAGTTCTATATTTATAGTTCAAAAAAATATCTACTTTTTTTCCAATTTATAAATAAAAATTTACCGAAAATGGAAAAAAAAAGGAAAATTTTTTTGAATTATAAATGTAACAGTAAAGTGCGCCTTTTTTTAGGAGACGCAAATAAGCAACTATAGGAGGTATTTATTATGAAGAAACAAATTATTGCGGCAACATTAATGGCATCTATGGTGCTTGCGGTAGGCTACAGTAACGGAACAAACGTTAAGGTGACTACGCATGAAGGAAAAGTAGTGGAAGCGAAAGCGGAGTCAGAATATTTAGAAGATGAAGGCGAATTGTCTCTTATATTATATCCCATTGTCACCGTAGAGAACTTGGAAGATGTGCTTTATAGAAGATTTACTTATATAGATGTATTTGATAATTCTCTTAGGGAAACAGTTTATAGCTGCGAAAATGAATATGGTCAGCTGCAATTGCAGGTTCATGGATTTGATAAGGATAAGGAAAAGGCTAGACTAAAAGATGGAAATCGCGACTATATAATTAATTCGGTTTCAGTGTATGGTAAGGATATCGATGTGGAGGACGGTATCAGAGTTGGCGCGAGCTTTAGTGATGTAAAAAGAATTATGAAAGACACGCCCAAAACAGAAAGTAATGACTATTTAGAATATGCGTATAAGGCATATAATATGGCATTCTCTTTTAAGAATGGCGTGTTGGAGAGTGTAACTTTTACTATTCATTAGTCGTATGCATGAGAAAAAAGTGGTTGCCGGATGGCAATCACTTTTTTCGCCTATAATTGGCGTTAATATTGTCTTTTGAGGATACGTGAGTATGAGTTTTGCTAAAAAAAGGAAGTCATACTCGTTGATTATTATTGGTGTGAACTCTGGCTGTTGCTTCTAGTAGGTGAAGGATTATTTTGCTCTATTGCAGGGTTAGTATTTATAGCACGTCTGGAAGTGTTCTGTGGGGGTACTGCCTGCTGATTGGGGTATATATCAGTGTACGTTGGTGGCAGAGCATCGGCATATGTTGGTAAAACTGATGAATCTTGTGGAATGTTCGTATTTGATATACCCATAGAATGGTATAAACGTGTCTCAGCAAGTATTCCTGTTAATTGGTTAAGTCGTACTTTAAGTGAGTCAACATCCGATTGTTTATTGGAAATATAATTTGTAATAGATGCTGCTTTTTCATTTAGAAAAGATATTGTTTGGGTTGGAATAATACTGTAATCTCCACGTGGATTTTGAATTAAATAGTCTACCCTTTTCTTAATTGAATTTATAAAGGCTAAGTCTTCATTAGCTATTGAGATTTCCTTTTTTAAAAATTTACGCATGCATTGCTTATAGCTTTCTTCCGCAAGGAGAGAATCAATTTCTGAAGAATTGGAGTTAGACGAAATATTCTGATAAGAAATTCGTTGTCTATCCAGATCATTTTGCAAGGTTCTTATTTCCTGTAGATTATGGGTATGAGCTTGAATCCTGTTGAATTCGTTTGCTAGTGCGTTTGGGTCGCTAATTAGATTATCCAGATATTGATTTTGGTTTGAAAATATTTTTTGTGTTGTTTTTTTGACGTTGTCTAGTATTCTCATGCTTGTGTCCTCCTTTCGTCAAATAAACAAATTTTGAAGTTCCGTATATTATATCAAAAAACTTCATTATTTCAAAACTGAGGATAAATACACAGATAATTCGCACGAATGAAAAAGAAAATGAAGAAAGAAAATGGGAAAAAACTCAACCTGTTGAAGAACCTGATAGGTAACCGGAAGTGAGAAATTCATCATGGACAAATCGGGTTCTTACAGAAATTAACCAGAATAGTAGAGATTATCCATTGGATTATAGTGAGAAAGGTATGAATAAAGTATCTGGACGTGAAAAGTTTAATCCAGAGAAAAGTAATTAAAGAAGAGAACCAAATAGGAGGATGGAGCTGGATTGAAAACGTGAATAGCTTTAAAAGGTAAATAATTCCACTAATTCCCTTCCACTTGTAAAATTCCCTTGAAACGAGTATGATTATTAAGATTAGGAACACTATAGCTGTCAGGAGAGAGTATGAACGAGGATTATATTTACGAAGAGAAAATTTATGAGGGTAAACAGAGCATGGGTTTGGCTGTAGCATCCTTTGTTTTAGGCGTTTTTTCACTTCTGATTTTTTCTTTAGGAATTAATCTTGAGATAGGAGTTGTTTCCATTATTTTAGGAGCAATTTTTATCGCAAAGAATAAGGGCTGTAGAGGTAAGGGCTTGGCATGGCTAGGGATAGGATTTTCTATTCTTAGTATTGGGCTTTTTATTTGGACTGTACTTATGTTATCTGCTAATAAGAATGCCACCCGTGTCATAGAGGACTTTACCAATGATAATCAACTAATCTTTGAGAATCAGCAGGAAGAATTGTTCCCTGGTTTTGAGGATAACTCCAATTACGAGTTATAATTTTGGATAGAAGCTGCAATGGGAGACCAAGGCACTTTTATATACATATTAAAATAAGAGAAGGGTTGTGTGACGAGAAAGCACGACCTCATAGAAAGGAATTACTTTTATATGTACAACAAGGTAGATGCAAGCTTAAATTTTGTTGAGCGCGAGAAGCAGGTGCTCAAGTTCTGGCAGGAAAATGATATCTTCCAGAAGTCAATGGATTCAAGAAAAGAGGGAGAGACATACACATTCTACGATGGTCCTCCTACTGCAAACGGCAAGCCTCATATCGGTCACGTTGAGACTCGTGCCATCAAGGACATGATTCCTAGATACCAGACAATGAAGGGCAAATTTGTGCCACGTAAAGCTGGTTGGGATACACATGGTCTTCCAGTAGAGCTTGAGGTAGAGAAGTTACTTGGCCTCAACGGTAAAGAGCAAATCGAAAATTATGGTATGGAGCCTTTCATTAAGAAATGTAAGGAATCTGTATGGAAATATAAGGGAATGTGGGAGGATTTCTCAGGAACAGTTGGTTTCTGGGCAGACATGGACAACCCTTACATTACCTACGATGATAATTTCATCGAGTCTGAGTGGTGGGCACTTAAGACAATCTGGGACAAGAAGCTTCTTTACAAGGGATTCAAGATTGTACCTTATTGCCCTCGTTGTGGTACTCCACTTTCAGCTCAGGAGGTTGCTCAGGGTTACAAGACAGTTAAAGAGCGTTCAGCTATCGCTCGTTTCAAAATCACAGGTGAGGATGCATACTTCCTTGCTTGGACAACTACACCATGGACACTTCCATCTAACCTTGCACTTTGCGTAAATCCAAACGAGACTTACGTGCGTGTAAAGGCAGCTGATGGATATACATACATCCTTGCAGAGGCACTTGCTGACAAGGTTCTTGGCAAGCTTGCTGAAGAAGAGGGAGCAAAGGCTTACGAGGTACTTGAGACATACAAGGGTACAGACCTTGAGTACAAGGAGTACGAGCCACTTTTCGAGTGCGCTGGCGTTGCAGCAGCAAAGCAGCACAAGAAGGCTCACTTTGTAGTATGTGATGATTACGTAACTATGTCAGACGGTACTGGTATCGTACATATCGCTCCTGCATTTGGTGAGGACGATGCCAAGGTTGGTCGCAAGTATGACCTTCCATTTGTACAGTTTGTAGATGGCAAGGGTGAGCTCACAGAAGAGACTCCATACGCTGGTCAGTTTGTTAAGGATGCAGATCCAAACGTTCTCAAGGATTTGGATGCAAGAGGACAGCTTTTCGAGGCTCCTAAGTTTGAGCATGAGTATCCACACTGCTGGAGATGTGATACTCCACTTATCTACTATGCTAGAGAATCATGGTTCATCAAGATGACTGAGGTTAAGGATGACCTGATTGCAAATAATAACACTGTAAATTGGATTCCAGATTCAATCGGTAAGGGACGTTTCGGCGACTGGCTTGAGAACGTTCAGGACTGGGGTATCTCTCGTAACCGTTATTGGGGTACACCACTTAACATCTGGGAATGTCCAGATTGTGGCAAGCAGATTTCAATCGGCAGCCGCAAGGAATTAGCAGAGCTTTCAGGACGTGCAGATGCAGAGTCTATTGAGCTTCACCGACCATACATTGACGAGGTTACATGTACTTGTCCAGATTGTGGCGGCACAATGAAGCGTGTACCAGAGGTTATTGACTGCTGGTTTGATTCTGGCGCTATGCCATTTGCTCAGCATCACTATCCATTTGAAAATAAGGAGATTTTTGAGCAGCAGTTCCCTGCTAAGTTTATTTCAGAGGCTGTTGACCAGACTCGTGGTTGGTTCTACTCACTTATGGCAGAGTCAACACTTCTATTCAACAAGGCTCCTTATGAGAACGTAATCGTACTTGGTCACGTTCAGGATGAGAATGGTCAAAAGATGTCTAAGTCTAAGGGCAATGCCGTTGACCCATTTGATGCACTTGAAAAAATGGGAGCTGATGCAATTAGATGGTATTTCTATACATCTTCAGCACCATGGATTCCAAAGAGATTTGGTGAGAATGCAGTTATGGAAGGCCAGAGAAAGTTCCTTGGAACACTTTGGAATACATACGCTTTCTATATCTTATATGCAAACATTGATGAGTTTGACCCAACAAAGTATGAGCTTGATTTTGATAAGCTTGCAGTTATGGATAAGTGGATTCTTTCTCGTCTCAATTCTAGCATCAAGGCTGTTGATGAGAACCTTGGTGCATACAAGATTCCAGAGGCAGCAAGAGCACTTGATGAATTTGTTGATGATTTATCTAACTGGTATGTACGCCGTTGCCGTGATAGATTTTGGGCAAAGGGCATGGAGCAGGATAAGGTAAATGCTTACATGACTCTTTATACTTGCTTAAAGGATATTTCACTTGCAGCAGCACCAATGATTCCATTTATGACAGAGGAAATCTATCAGAACATGGTTCGCTCAGTTGACAAGACAGCTCCTGAGTCAATCCACCTTTGCGACTTCCCTGCATACAATGAGAAGTTTATTGACAAAAAGCTTGAGGAAGACATGGATGAGCTTCTCAAGATTGTTGTTCACGGACGTGCATGTAGAAATACAGCAGCTATCAAGAATCGTCAGCCAATCGGTCAGATGTACATCAAGGCTGAGCATGAGCTTGATGAAATGTATGTAAGCATCATCGAGGATGAGCTTAATGTTAAGAAGGCTACATTTACTGACGATGTTTCTTCATTTACTTCATATAGCTTCAAGCCACAGCTTCGTACAGTTGGACCTAAGTATGGCAAGTTCCTTGGTGGCATTCAGAAGGCTCTCGCTTCACTTGATGGAAACGCAGCTTATGCTGAACTTAAGGCAAATGGGGTACTTAAATTGCCTGAGGTTGATGCTTCTATCGAACTTGCAGAGGAAGACTTACTTATCTCTATGGCTCAGACAGAGGGCTTTGTAGCAGATGGAGATAACTACGTAACAGTAGTTCTTGATACAAATCTTACAGAAGAACTACTTGAGGAAGGCTTCGTAAGAGAGCTTGTTTCTAAGATTCAGACAATGCGTAAGGAAGCAGATTTCGAAGTTATGGATCGAATCACAGTTTCTTACGAAGGATCTGATAAAATAAATAGTATCTTTGAGACTAACAAGGACGAAATCGCCGGTGAAGTACTTGCAGATGAGATCGTTGTAGGCGCAAATGGTTCATACACTAAGGAATGGAACATTAACGGCGAGAAGGTTAAGTTATCTGTAACAAAGAAATAAAATGGTGGAATGAACAAAACTACCAGCAAAATGTGAAAATAGTCCGTTGAAAAAGACTGAATGTGCAACGGACGAGTGAAAATTTAAGATTGGGGGTTGAGTGAATGAAGAGACAAATGCCTAGCACGAAGGAGCTTGAGCGAGACATTGTAGATCGCGTCAAGTCTATGTTTCGAAAGGAATTTGAGGAGGCAAGTGAGGAAGAAATCTACCGAGCTTGCTCCGAAGTAGTCAACGATGTTGTAATCGACAACTGGCTTACAACTCAAAAGGAGTTTACTAAGCAGGACCCTAAGTGCGTTTACTACATGTCCATGGAATTTCTTATTGGCCGTATGCTTGGAAATAATATGATTAACATGCGCGGCTACACAGAGGTTATGGATGCCCTTGATGCTTTAGGCGTTGACATCAATGCAATCGAGGATCAGGAACCAGACCCAGCTCTTGGAAATGGTGGTCTTGGTCGTCTTGCGGCTTGTTTCTTGGATTCACTAGCAACCCTTAGATACCCAGCTTATGGCTGCGGTATTAGATATCACTATGGGATGTTCAAGCAAAAGATAATCGATGGATATCAGAAAGAGGTTCCAGATGATTGGCTTCAGACTAGATATCCATTTGAGCTTGAGCGCTCTGAATATGAATTTGAAGTTAAGTTTGGCGGATGGGTTCGTTACGAATCTATGCCAGACGGAACTACAAAATATATCCATGAGGGTTACAATTCTGTAATTGCAACACCATATGACATGCCTGTTACAGGCTTTGATAATGGTATGGTTAACACCCTTATGATTTGGGATGCCAAGCCAAAGGAGGTATTTAGACTTGCCTCATTTGAGCGTGGCGATTATAACAAGGCTGTCGAGGATATGAATTTGGCTCGCAACCTTACAGAGGTACTTTATCCAAATGACAATCATGTCCAAGGTAAAGAGCTTCGTTTGAAGCAGCAATACTTCTTTGTATCTGCTTCACTCCAGAGAGCTTTAAATAAATATCTCAGATATCATCATGACATCATGCGACTTCCTGAAAAGGTTGTATTCCAGATGAATGATACACACCCAACCCTTACAGTTGCTGAGCTTATGCGCCTTCTTATGGACGAGCATGGCTTGGGATGGGATGATGCATGGCAGGTTACAACTCAGTGTGTAGCTTATACCAATCATACAATCATGTCTGAAGCTCTTGAGAAATGGCCTGAAGAAATCTTTAAAGGCTTGCTTCCTCGTATTTATATGATAGTTGAAGAAATCAATCGTCGATTCTGCGAGGACATAAGAGCAAAGTTCCCAGGGGATGAGGCTAGAGTTGGGCGTATGGCTATTCTTGCCGATGGTCAGGTCAAGATGGCACACATGGCTATAGCAGCCAGCTTTTCAGTAAACGGCGTTGCCGCACTTCATACAGAAATTTTGAAGAACGTTTCTCTTCATGATTTTTATGAGATGTATCCTGAAAAGTTTAATAACAAGACAAATGGTATTACCCAGCGTCGATTCTTGATGCATGGTAATTACAAGCTTTCTGACTGGGTTATTTCCAAGATTGGTAGAGGTTGGATTACTGACCTTTCTCAGATGGAAAAGCTTGAAAGATATATTGATGACAAAAAGTCTCTTGAAGAGTTCATGGAGATTAAACATGACAACAAGAAACGTTTGGCAAAATATATTTGGGATCACAACAAGATTACTGTTGATGCAACATCTATTTTTGATGTGCAAGTTAAGAGATTGCACGAGTACAAGCGTCAGCTCTTGAATATCCTTCATGTAATGTATTTGTACAACCAGATAAAGGAAAATCCAGAAATGGATTTTTATCCAACAACATTTATCTTTGGTGCAAAGGCATCTGCCGGATATGAGAATGCTAAGCTTATTATCAAGCTAATCAACAATGTTGCCGCAGTCATCAATAATGATAAGTCAATTGACAACAAGATTAAGGTAGTCTTCATCGAGGATTACCGAGTATCCAATGCTGAGTGGATATTTGCAGCGGCAGATGTCTCTGAGCAGATTTCTACAGCATCCAAAGAGGCTTCTGGTACCGGAAACATGAAGTTTATGTTAAACGGTGCAGTTACAATCGGAACTATGGATGGTGCAAACGTAGAGATGTACAAAGAGCTTAATGGCGAGAACATATTTATCTTTGGTATGAGTTCCGACGAGGTTATTTCTCATGAGAAGAATCATGATTACAACCCAGAGGAGATTATGAACAGCAATCCTCATATCCAAAAGGTTCTTGGTCAGCTTGTAAACGGATACTATAGCATTGAAGAACCAGAATTGTTTAGACCTATTTACAATTCATTATTAAATACAAAAAATACAGCTACAGCAGACACTTACTTTGTTCTCAAGGATTTCGCATCTTATTGTGAAGCCCATGAAAAGATTCAGGAGGCTTACAAGGACAGAGAAAAGTGGGCTAAGATGGCCCTTTCAAATGTTGCTCACGTAGGCAAGTTCTCTTCAGACAGAACTATCCAAGAGTACGTTGATGATATATGGCATCTTGACAAGCTGGATATCAAGTAATTGGAGAGAGAATAATGGTACAAAACGAATTAAAGCGAAAAGAAACTGGGTTTAAGTGGGTTATCTTACCTACTTTGATAACTTTTGGTATACAGATTTTAGTAACCTTTTTCCTGGTTGAGCTTTTTGCAATAATTTTGATGGGAAAATATACTGGCGGCACTTACACAGATTTCATGAATGAACTGTTTGGTGTCATTTCTGAGGATACCTTTAATCTGGTGTTCTACATTGTATATGGTGCAATCACAGTAAGCGTGATGCTAGTTATATACAAGAAATTATTTGCATCAACGCCAGAGGATAGATGGACTCAAAATAAATTTGGAAATATCGTATTTACGATATTAGGAATGTTATTATTTTCTATTGCGCTCCAGTATATATGCCAGTATGTGTTTATTGTGATAGCTGGCTTATTCCCAGAATGGGCTGCTGAGTATAATGCCCTTATAGAGCAAAGTGGAATTGGCACAGAAAATTCTCCGGTCGCCTTATTATATTCGGTTATCATTGCGCCGATAGTTGAGGAGATAGTTTTTAGAGGAGTTACATTTTCTGCGGCAAGGAAGGTTATGCCTGTTAATGTTGCAATCATAATGCAGGCAGTAATGTTTGGCTTGTTCCATATGAATCCTATTCAGGGAATATTTGTTGCAATTCTTGGAGCAGGGCTAGGCTATGTAATGTACCTTTATGATAATATTTTAATTGTCATAGTCTTGCATATATTATTCAACTTTATCGGAAGCTGTTTATCCCAATATTTGCCAATTGGCAATTCTTCGGTATTTACGTTGTTCCTTTGTGTGTTGGGTTCATTAGTAGCAGCTTATGCATCATTTATTTGTTTGAAAAAAGGTGTTGCTGTTGTTAAGAAAGACACCGAAAATGACGATATATAATTTGCACGGAAGTTTATCATAAGGACCAGGAAGGCTGAAAAGTTTTCCTGGTTTTTTTAGTTATCAGAATACTTTGGGTGCAGTTGATGATAGCTAATCTTATGATTATTGGAAAAAGGACTTTCCTTCCAAATTTTTTATTTTATAGGAGGAAAGCAATATGGTAATCCAAAATTCTGAGGTATCTATGACCTCAAAAGCTAGCTATGCTAGTGGCACGAAACTGACTGTTCAGTCAGTGAATCAGCCTTTAATCAATCTGGCAGGAATCGACATCGTAGGAGTGCCAGAAAAAACTGAAGAAGTTGAAGGCGACAAGGAAGGAGGTGAGTTCCTTTCATCCCTTAACTATGCCTTGAACCAGAATGGACAGGTCAAGGAGGTAGACAATGTAGACCCTAGCGCAAACATGGCCTCAAACCGACAGGTGAGATTTCAGACGCTAGAATATCTCTTGCGACTACTTCTGATGAACACGATTTTCGGTGAGGACTTTGACTTTGGACAAGTATTTGATGAAACTGTAAGCCAGTCATCAACAAGTAGTACAAGCACCCTGGCACTACAAACTAAAACGGTGTCCTTTGAATATTTTGAAAGCCAGCAGGTGGATTTCAGTTCAACAGGTACAGTTGTTACAGGTGATGGTCGTCAAATCCAGTTCAACTACGGCTTTGCAATGTCGGCATCCTTTGAGGCTGCATATACCGAAAAGTATCAGGCCATCAGGCCAAACTGTATTGACCCATTGGTAATCAATCTAAATGACTGTCCAACAATTATAAGTGACCAGCTATTTTACTTTGATTTAGATGGGGACGGGCAGGAGGATGAGCTTCACAATCTTGCACCGGGTTCTGGCTTCTTAGCCCTAGACAAAGATGGCGATGGCATCATAAATGATGGCCGTGAGCTCTTTGGTGCAATGTCTGGGGATGGCTTTGGAGAACTAGCGCTTTTCGATTCAGACGGCAACGGATGGATAGATGAAAATGACCCAGTGTTCTCACGCCTTAGAATAATGTCCATCAATGAAAACGGGGAAAAGGAACTATATGGTCTAAAGCAATCTGATGTGGGGGCCATCTTTTTAGGACGCATTGAAACTGAATTTAAAGACAGCGATGACAGCAACCAGACTCGTGGCATAATTCGTAAATCCGGATTATTTCTCCACGAATCAGATGGTCACGCCGGAGGCGTCCAACACGTAGACTTCGCAACTTAATACCTGCGTCACATAGTCGGCACCCACTATAAAAATCTCAAGCCCCAGCCACCAATCTCGGCCGGGGCTTATTTATTTTCATTTCTCCTCCCGCCTAGGGGCTCTGCCGCAGTAGTTCCAATTACAATTTCGCGAATATCATAGTTTTTCTTATGCACAGGTGAGACATCTCCATGTGTCTTTGTACTCGACTGGACTATTTTGCAAGGATTCTTTTTGGAGCGGACACTTGATGTTTCTCAAATAGATTTCAACTTTTATAAATAGCACTTGGGTTCATGTTACATTCGCCAAGTAAAATAACGCAGCGGATTTTGTCAGTATAAGCACCGCCCTCTAAATCGAGTCCGTTCTCATTTTCGGGCTCGCTCAGCCGTCCTGGCTTCGCGTGCTTATACTGTACAAAATCGGCTGCTATTTTACTATGCTCATTCCAAAATCACCCAAGTTGCATTTATAAAAACTGAAATCTATTTTTGTTTAAGTATATGTGTGTCCGCTACATAAAAAGAATCCGATGCAAAATTGTACCGACGTGTAAAAGACACATGAAAAGGAGTTGGTGAACGTGCATTAGAAAAACAAGATATTCATGCGACGTAATTGGAACTACTGCGGCAGAGCCCCTAGGCGGGAGGGGGAAGATGACTATTAAAAGGCGGCCGAGATTGGTGGCTGGAAATGAGTGTGTTTTTAAAGTGGGTTGTGATATAATAAAACGCAGGTTATATAGGTGGGATTAGACTATGAAAATTGGTGGGCGAAAATTGAAATTAAAGAGCAACAGTGCACTTGCTATAGCGGCAGGGTGTGCTGTTGCTTTTATGTTTATTGCTACAATTATAAGTGTGGCACTTTATAGACAGAGGATGAACGAGGCGGCACGTCTTTTGCAGGAGGCCAAGTATACGCAGTACGATTCTTATGTAGTTATGATTTCCTCTGATGACGAATCAGACTTTTGGCAGGAGGTTTATCGCTCTGCTTCAGAGTACGGTAAGGAGCATGGAGTGTATGTTGACTTGTTGTCGGATAACGCCAATATTCCATATACCAAGGCTGAGCTTTTGGAGATGGCAATCAGCTCAGGTTGTGATGCTATTTTATTGGAGGGAGATGAGTCCTCTGAGGTGGAGGAGTTGCTAGATAAGGCCAGAAAGGAAGGCATCCCAGTAATTTCCATGCAAAACGACGTAAAGGTGGAGGACCGAATCAGTTTTGTAGGTGTAAACAACTATTCAATAGCTAACCTTTATGCTTCTTCAATAATTGAAAACGGTGTTGATGGAAAGGTCATGGTTGTCAGCAGCTCCGGCAATTCTTTAAATGGCACCATGATTGCAAATAATATACAGGAGACTTTAAAGGACAGAAATTATACAGCCGGTTCTTTTGAGTATGATTTGCGAATAATTGAAAGCGATGACGCTTTCGCAACAGAGGAGTACATCCAAAATTTATTTAAGGATAATGATTTGGCACCAGTAGTAATCTGCCTTGATGAGGTTTCTACAGCATGCTTTTATCAGGCTGTAATTGATTACTATAAGGTAGGCCAGATTTCCATTTACGGCAACTATCATTCACCAACAATTTTGACCGGTATTAAGCAGGGGGTTATCAAGAGTACGGTAACCATAGATGCTTCAAGCATTGGTCAGGCAGCGGCAAAGGCCTATGTAGAGTATCGTGATTCTGGCTATGTTTCCGACTACATCAACGTTGAGGCTAAAAATATTGATCAGTTCAACGTGGATGACTTTATAGAGGAGGTGGAAGATGAGCAGAATTAGACTCGTATCACTTTCTCTTAGAAAAAAGATGATTATGGTATTTTGTATGCCTACCATCTTGCTGTTTTTGGTAAATATGATGCTGTACTTTGGTACATCGAGCATGCTGGATTCTCTGAATGCAGTTTATTCAAGTAATACAACTTTAAATGAGCTTTCCGATGGGTTGGAGCGAGTACAAAAGGCAACTACAGGCTATCTCGATACCAAGACCAGTGATTCTTTGGAGCAGTATTATACTTACCAGCAGGATTATGCTAACTTGGTTCAGCGCTTGGTAGACAACAACGATGAAAGCGAAACTCGCGTAATGGAGCGCAACATTAAGCGCATGTCTTTGAATTATCTGGAGCTTACCAATCAGGCAGTGGAAAGTAAGCGTGGTGGCAATGTTCTTAAGTACAAGAGTATCTACGAGAAGGTCACAAGACTTCACGGATATATCAGCAACAATATTACAGCCTTAAATAACATGCAGTTTATTAACAACTCCAAGTCCTACGGTTCTATGATGGGTGCCCTGCAGACACTTGAAGAGTTAAATATTATGACCTTAGTTGTCATCAGTATGGCAAACCTTGCATTCGTAGTTTTGATTGCATCAACTATCACGGAGCCTCTTATTAAGCTGGCGGCTACAGCCAACAACGTTTCTCAGGGAGACTTTGAGGTTGACTTGCTTCAGGTTAGGTCCAACGACGAGGTTGGTGTCGTTACAAGGGCGTTTAACAAGATGGTTGTTTCCATCAGGGCATATATTGAAAAGCTTACGGAGTCCATGGAGGTGGAGCGCAAGCTCAAGGAAAACGAGCTCATAATGGAAAACCATGTTAAGGATGCGGAGCTTAAATACCTTCAGGCTCAGATTAATCCCCATTTTTTGTTTAACACATTAAATGCAGGAGCCCAGCTTGCCATGATGGAGGGGGCCGATAGGACAAGTAATTACATGCAACGTGTGGCCGATTTCTTCCGTTACAACATCAAGAAAAATAAGGATGTAGTAACCCTAAAAGAAGAGATTGAGTTAGTTGATATATATATTTATATTATTAATGTTAGATTTGCAGGGGAAATCCAATTCGATAAGGAAATCGATGAAACGCTGCTTAACGTTAGCATGCCTAGGATGATTTTGCAGCCTATCGTGGAGAACTGCATTAACTACGGAGTTAGAAATATAGACTGGGCTAAGAAGATTAAGCTTTCGGTATATAGCCTAGAGAATTATATTTGCGTCAGCATAAAGGATAATGGAATCGGAATGGACCAAGAAAAGATAGAGCAGGTTCTTGAGGGGAGTTATCAGAGCGACCCAAGCAAATCCGATTCAAATGGTGTAGGATTAAACAACTGCATTGAGCGATTAAATATCTTCTATGAAAGAGATGACGTTTTAGATATAATTTCTGAAGGCGAAAATATGGGTACGGAGATAATTTTGTATCTACCTGAGGAGTAACAGATGTACAAAGTAATGTTAGCAGACGACGAGGGTATAGTTATTGATTCCCTCAAGTTCATAATTGAAAAGGAATATGGCAGTAAGTGCGAGATTCGTACAGCCAAGACTGGCCGACAGGTTATAGAGCTTGCCGAGGAGTTCCAGCCGGACATTGCATTTATGGACATTCAAATGCCGGGTATTAACGGTATTGATGCCATGCGAGAAATCCGAAGATCTAACAATCATGTGGTTTTTATTGTTATGACAGCCTATGACAAGTTTGATTATGCAAAGGAAGCCATTTCTCTTGGCGTGTTAGATTACCTTAATAAGCCGGTGAGCCGAGAGGCGATTCTTACAGTTCTAAAAAAGGCAATGATGCGAATCGATGGTGAGCGTACCAAGCGAAGCAACGATTTAAAGGTACGAGAAAAGTTAGAGACGGTGGTACCTATCATTGAAAACGGACTTATCCAAGATTTGCTATTCAAGGAATATTTCAAAGAGGATATTGATAATTACAAGACATTACTTGGTATTGATTCGGAATATGGCTATATGGCCTGTATGGTTTTTGGCCGTGAGTTGGTTGGCAACTACATGACAAGTGCTGTTGCAGCATCAATCCAAGCCCAAAAGGCTTACCGTGAGATTCACACTATTACCGAGGATTATATAAAGGGTATCATAGGAGCGGTTATGTCCAACAAGATTCCTATCCTAATTCCATGTGATACGGATACTCTTTCATATAACGAGCGAAATCAAATCGTGGAAAATGCTAGAGCGCTTTGCAGAAAGCTAGCAGATAGATTCGACATGGATTTTCGTGTGGGCTTTGGTTCGGTGAAACCACTTGATAGAATGTCTGAGTCCTATGAGGAGGCCAATTCCGTACTGATTTCCAACACAAGCCACGTGGCCCATGTGGACGATATGCCTGTGGCGTGTCAGTATGAGGATAATTATCCTATGGAAACCGAGAAGCGTCTCTTTGATGAGATTACTCTTGGAAACACCAACGAATCAGTTGCGATAGCGGCTACTTTCTTCGACTGGATGGAAACAAACTATGCTAATGATAACGACAGTATCAGACTAAAATGCCTAGAGTTTGTACTTTGGGCGGAGCATTTGGCTTATGACAAGACAGGCCGAATGTACGAGTTCAGAAGCAGGGCCAACTACCTGTCAGAATTGATGAATTATCCAAATCTTTCTGAGGTTAAATCCTGGTTCACAGACAAGATTAAATCAGCTGCTTTCTGGGTTTCAAACAAACAGGAAGAGCAATCCATGAGCGTAGTCAACAAGGCTAAGCAATATATTGATGAAAACTACATGAAGGAGTTGAATCTTGATGATGTATCCCGTGTAGTCAACATTAGTTCCTATTATTTCTCCAAGGTCTTCAAAGAGGAGACAGGAGAAAATTTCATAGATTATTTGACAAAGCTTCGAATTGAGGCAGCCAAAAAGCTTCTCAAGACGACCAACAAATCTATGAAGGAAATTTCAGCGGAAGTAGGTTATTCAGATCCAAATTATTTCTCTAGAAACTTCAAGAAATATACGGGCAAAACACCTACTGATTACGCAAAGGGATAGTATTGGAGGGTATAAAAAATGAAGGGTAATGTGAAGCGGATTGCAGCATTGATGCTTATGTCTAGCTTGCTTTTGTGCGGTTGCGGTAATGGTGGCAAAAAGCAGCAGGAAGAATCCACTAGTGATGATGTTATTGAGATAGGCATGTGCTTCGATTCCTTTGTCATTGAACGTTGGGAGAAGGATAGAGATGTGTTTGTTGATACAGCAGCAACTCTTGGTGCAACAGTAAATGTTCAAAATGCTAATGGGGATGTGGCAAAGCAGATTGAACAGATTGATTATCTTATAGAAAAGAATGTAGACTGTTTAGTGGTAATTCCTGTGGATTGCACAGCTCTTAAGGATGTGCTTAAAAAGGCAGATGCCAAGAGAATTCCAGTGGTATCTTACGATAGACTTATAGGCGAGGGAAACTCAGATCTATATATTTCGTTTGACAACGAGGAAGTTGGAAGGATGCTGGGCGAGGCTATTGTAGCTACAGGAGCAAAATCAGTTGTGATGATTTGTGGACCACTGACAGACAACAATGTACCTCTTGTAAATGATGGTTTTACAAAGGTGATGGAACAAAACAATGTAGAAATCGTGGACACAGTCTACTGTGAAGGATGGAAGGCTGAACTCGGTGGAGCATATGTCTATGAAAATATAAGTACTATTCAACAGGTGGATGCTATTATGTGTGGTAACGATGATTTGGCGGCATCTGTTATCAGAGCCTTGGCTGTTAGTCAGTTGGCAGGAGTTAAGCCAGTGGTCGGGCAGGATGCAGATTTGCCAGCATGTCAGCACATAGTGGAAGGTACTCAGCTTATGACAGTTTATAAGCCAGTTGGAAAGCTTGCTGAGCAGGCGGCGCAGTATTCTGTTAAGCTTGCCAAGGGCGAGACAATTGAAACTGAGGCTGCTCTTTCTGATGGAATGGTGGATGTTCCTTATGTGGCAGTTGCCCCAGTGGCAGTTACTGCTGACAACATGGACAAGGTTATCATAGAAGGTGGATTCCACACCAAAGAAGATGTATACATGAATGTTGCAGACGAGGATGGCAAGACTGAGGAAAAGCCTTGATTTATATGGATTTTAGGATGTTATATAGCATAATATTGTAGTTACATTATAGGACTAGCACAAATTTGTGCTAGTCCTTTTTTATAGGCGAAAAGTATTTAGACAAAAATGTGAAGAAAGTAACAACCATTTTAAGAACACAAAATGATATTCTCTTTTTAGAACAAAGGTAGCTATTCAAATCCACGGAAATAGCTATCGAAATACACCTAATGAAAGGGAGGTTTTCACAGAGATGAAAAAGAAATTATTAAGTGTACTTTTAACAGGTGCTATGGCAGCTTCAATGTTTGTAGGCTGTGGTACTAGCACAGCAACAACAGACAACGCAGGGGCTGACACAGCAGCTACAACAACAGACGATGCTGGTGGAAGCACAGCTGCTGGTGGAACAAAGGTTGGTGTTTCAATGCCTACAAAGGACCTTCAGAGATGGAACCAGGATGGTGCCAACATGCAGAAGGAGCTTGAGGCTGCTGGATACGAGGTTGATCTTCAGTATGCATCAAACGATGTTCAGACACAGGTTTCTCAGATTGAGAACATGATTAACTCAGGATCTAACGTTCTTGTAATCGCAGCTATCGAAGGCTCATCACTTGGTGAGGCTATGGATATGGCTAAGGAAAAGAACATTCCAGTTATCGCTTATGACCGTCTTATCATGAACTCAGATGCTGTTTCTTACTATGCAACATTTGATAACTACAAGGTAGGTCAGGTTCAGGGTCAGTATATCATCGATCAGTTAGATCTTGATAACACAGACAAGACATTCACAATGGAAATCACAGCTGGTGATCCAGGTGATAACAACGCTGGTTTCTTCTATGATGGTGCTATGGATCTTCTTAAGCCATACATCGAAAAAGGAACAATCGAAGTTAAGTCTGGTCAGGTAGATTTCGCTGATGTTGCTACAGCAGCATGGGCTACAGAGACAGCTCAGTCACGTATGGAGAATATCCTTTCTTCTAAGTACGCTAATGATGATCTTAATATCTGCCTCTGCTCAAACGACTCTACAGCACTTGGTGTTGAGAACGCACTTGCAGCTAACTACAAGGGTGAGTATCCAATCGTAACAGGTCAGGATTGTGATATTGAGAACACAAAGAACATGATCGCTGGTAAGCAGTCTATGTCAGTATTCAAGGATACACGTACACTTGCTTCTCAGGTTGTTAAGATGGTAGGCCAGATTCTCAATGGTGAGAAGGTTGATGTAAACGATGAGAAGACATACGACAATGGTAAAGGCGTTGTTCCTTCATTCCTTTGCGAGCCAGTATTCGCTGACAAGGACAACTATAAGGAACTCCTTATCGATTCTGGTTACTACACAGAGGATCAGTTAAAATAAATCCCGAAAAGTTTTGTTGGGGATAAAAAATAAACTATATAGGGCGAGCTTGGCTCGCCCTATTTTAAAGAAGATATGCCACAAGAACGGCCGTAGGCTTTTTGATGGCGGTTCTTATATTTTTTAGTAATATGAGAATAATTTGAAGAGAACAAAAAGTATCCAAATAATTATATTTTGAGGGAGGAACAACAAGTGGGAAATATAATACTTGAGATGAAAAACATCACCAAAGAGTTCCCAGGAGTAAAGGCCCTTGATAACGTTAATCTAGTAGTTGAAGAAGGCGAAATTCACGCTTTAGTAGGTGAGAATGGTGCCGGTAAATCTACTTTGATGAACGTATTAAGTGGTATTTATCCTTATGGTACTTACACAGGAGACATCGTTTACAAAGGCGAGGTATGTAAGTTCCAAAAGATTAAGGACTCAGAGGAAAAGGGAATAGTTATTATTCATCAGGAATTAGCACTTATTCCTTACATGTCAATCGGGGAGAACATGTTCCTTGGAAACGAGCAGGGTAGCAAAGCTCGTATCGATTGGGACAAGACATACGCTGAGGCAGACAAATATCTTAAGACAGTTGGTCTTGCAGAAAGCAGCCGTACCTTGATTAAGGATATTGGTGTTGGTAAGCAGCAGCTTGTTGAAATTGCAAAGGCTCTTGCTAAACATGCAAAGCTTCTTATTTTGGATGAGCCTACATCTTCTCTTAATGAGACAGATTCAAGAGCACTTCTTGACTTGCTTCTTGAGTTTAAAAAGCAGGGAATGACATCAATTATCATTTCTCATAAGCTCAACGAGGTATCTTATGTAGCAGATAAAATCACAGTTATCCGTGATGGTTCTACAATCGAAACACTTGATAAGACTGTTGATGAAATCACTGAGGACAGAATTATTAAGGGCATGGTTGGTCGTGCAATGACAGACCGATTCCCTAAGAGAGAGAACGTCAAAATCGGTGATATCGCAATGGAGGTCAAGGATTGGACTGTTTATCATCCACAGTTTGCGGAAAGAAAGGTGGTTGATGGGGTATCATTGAACGTTCGTAAGGGCGAGGTTGTTGGTATCGCAGGTTTGATGGGGGCAGGACGTACAGAGCTTGCAATGAGTATCTTTGGTAAGGCATACGGCACAAACATTTCTGGTCAGCTTATTTTAGATGGCAA
>JAILGH010000040.1 GCA_024697025.1 Pseudobutyrivibrio sp. | reverse complement strand
TGCGTAGTATTCTTCAGCCTTTTCTGTTAAGCTCTTTTGCTTTGCCGCCACATAATACATTGCTGACGCCAAAACATCATTTACTCCCGCTGTAACAGAATCAAATTTGCTGTACACATCACTTCCTAACTCACTGCAATAGCTTTCTGTCTTTTGAGCTAGACTATCCGCATTACTAGCTATTGTCTTTAATTGACTATAGTCAATTGTTAATGATGACATATGTTTCTCCCTAATATTTATCTGTCTAAATACTTAACCTGCTTTTTAGTTTTGTCTTCTATTGCGTTAATAACTTGATAAGTGGAGTTAGGGTCGATATACACGACCCATTCACCCACCACTTCAATGTCTTGATTATTAAATGTCTTTTTACAAGGACCTACTAGCCTTAGTGCATTAAGCTTATCGCTGTACTCCAGGCTATTAATGGAAGCTACAGGTATAGTAATAACCATGTCTGATTTGACAAAATCAAATACAACCGCAGAATATCTTAGTAATATGTTTTCTATACCAATACTTATAAATAATTTTTTATTTTGATAACCTTCTTTTAAAAAGTGGAAGATTATATTTACAGCCAATATGAAAATCAATAAACTTCCCATCAGCCGTGGATTAAAACCGTGTAATAATAGTTCAATAAAAACACATATTGCATATATTAACATTATTACTAGGATGATTTTTTTAATCTGTAACTGCCTAATCGTTAACGGAATAAACAGTTTACTATCTACCTTATAGCTTTCCATTATTTTTCCCTTTACTACTTCTTAGCCTGCAAAGTTGCTTGCAACAGTCTGATCAGCCTCTTCAAGTGCATCTGCAGCACCATTCATCATTGTAGAAACTCCTTCAAGAACCTGTGGAACAGTATCCTTTAACATTGGATATGTATCACTTTCAAATACACCGATAAATCCGCTCTGTGCAGCACCTTCCCAGTTATCACATACTTCATCAATCTTTGCCTTTAAAGCTGCTACCTCGCTATTGATTGACTCCTGCTTCTGTGCAACAAAGTTTGCTGCTGCTCTTAATTCCTCTGGTGAAATTCTAATATTCATTTCGTTATCCTCCTGATTTTTTAATATATTTTAATCTTTACTGAACTATTACCTAATTACCTTCGTACGCATCTGCAACGCCTTCATCAGTTTCTTGCATTGCATCTGCAGCACCTTTTAATTGATTTGAAATACCCTCTACTACATTTGGCAATGACTCTTTTAAAGCTGGTGCCATCTGTTCTGTAAATGTATCAACAAATTGCAGCTGGGCCGCGCCCTCCCAATTGTCGGTAGTACTATTTATATCCTTTACCATTTTGTCAACCAAATCAACAATTGTTTGGTGTTCTGTAACTAAATAATCCGCTGTCTCTCTTAATTCCTCTGGCGAAATCTTTATTTCGGACATAACAAATATTCTCCTTTACTTTAGTGAATCCATAACTTCTGCATCAGTATTATCTACCGCATCAGCAACTCCTGTTAATTCTGAAATCAACGTGCTAACAACGTTAGGAATATCATAGTTAAGAAATGGGTACAAATCTTCTATATATTGCCTAAGAAATTCATCATGTGCAGCACCTTCCCATCTTGAAATAACATCAAGAAGTTTAGTGTTAATTTGCTCAATACGTTTATTATAATCTTCGAGATATGTTTCAAGATTAGTGGCACAACTACGCAATTCTGATGGAGTAATTACAATATTAGCCATAACATTTCCTGCCTTTCAATTATTTTTATAAACCAAGTTCTTCCGCTTCATCCCATACTGGCTGATAGGTATCAATAGCAATATTCATATTGTCAGCCATATGTGAAATGACCTTTTGATACTTTTTCATATTTTCATGCCATTCAAAATCAAATTTCTCAAAAAAAGCATCAGCTGCTTGTGACTGCCACGCACTATTCTTCAAATCTTCAACATCATTGAATAGAGTCGAGCTCAACTTACCCATATCTATCGCATACTGCTCATAAGCCGTTTTGGCATTATTCAATGCGGTCTCGTTAAAATAAAACATTATTCTTCCTCCTAACTAATAAGTCTTGAAATTGTAGAACCCGGTTGAGCAACAGAAATTGCTACCTTTCTTTCTCCGTCGGCTTCCTCTTTTCTACCTGCGGCTTCTAGAACAGTTGCCTTAAGAATATGCATCTCGGCAACTTTCTCACCCACATTTACTAGGTAATCTGCAAGCTCAAGCGCTTTGTCATAATCACCCATTTCCCTTAAACACATAACTCTGTATGAATAGAAATCCAAAACACCTGGATTTTCTAACGACTTTGCTCTATAATAGCTAACCGCCTCTTTAAACAATGGCATTGCCTCATTCATCTTATCTAGCCCCTTTAATGCAAAAGGTTCATAATAGTGCGCTGAAAGAGTATAAGAGTCATCCTTGTCTGTTGCCTTTAGAGTTCTAGCTATCTCTAATACTTCGTCAAACTTCTCTTGTGTTATATAGCAATTCATAAGCATGAACCATGCTTCAGTATCTACAAAGTCATTCTTCTTGCTGAAATCTATCGCTTTAGTTATTGACGAAATCAAGCCATCAATATCCTCTTTAAAAGCATATATACGAGCTTCTTGCATAGCGATTTGACGAAGTGCGTAATTTGTGTCAGCCACCTCCATTGTCTCTTTAATATTTGAAAGATATGAAAGTGCTTCGTCATACTGCTTTTTGTCAATCAAAACAGCTGCCTTGTCTAAAGCAAAATTTACATCTTTCTTGAAAAGCGATAATGCTTCATCAATAACTGCCTCAGCCTCATCAAATTTATTCAACGACTCAAGCACTAAAAACTTAAGATGATATCCCTCGAAAACATCTGGATTAGAAAGAATAAGCTCATCTATTGTCTGTAGTGCTTCCTGATGACTATTATTTTTTATTTGAACTCTAGCCTTCCTTATTCTGATATCTGGTCTATTAGGATCTTTGATAATAGCCTTTGAATAATTTCTAATTGCTAAATCATCATCTCCGTCTTCTTCCTGCATAAGGCCTAAGCTATAAAAGACCTGTGCGTTATCATATCCAACTGCAATTGAATTATTATACAGCTCTATGCCTTTTGCTTTATTGCCAAGTAAAACTTCAATATTGGCTAGATGGAATAAAGCTAATCCATTATCTTTCTTTAACTTTAAGACTTTTGAAAGCTCTTCTTTAGCTTCTTCATATCTTTCAAGATTAGCTAAAGAAACACCTTTTCCAAGATAAACCTCCTCATTCAAATTATCTTCCTGTTCAGCTTTAGTAAAATACTTTATAGCTTCTTCTCCTTTGCCTTGACCAAGCAATATCTTTGCTTGATTCATGTACTCATTAAAATCTTCTTTTGACATATTTCGCATCCTTTCATAACATATATTTTCTCTACCATTTTGTTTTCTCAGTCTTATGAGTTGTAAAATATTTAATATACTCGATTAATAAATCATAATCGTTATATCCTGGAAATACGTAGAAACTTAGCTTTTGTGATTCAACAAACATTCCCGGGCATGTACATCTCATTTTTACTTTATATCCATTTCTAAATGGCTTCATCCATAACACTTCTAAGATTTGAAAACTATATCCTTCCTGGCTGAGGGTTTCCCTCAAATAGTTCTCATCCTCTGCTAGCTGGTTTTGCTGAGTTTCTCTTATGCTTCCTTCACCTACAAGTGTTGCTCCTGCTAACAATGTTCCCGCTGTTTCTCCACCGGCAAAGTGGCCTAAGCCTCTCATGGCTGCAGCATCTCGTCCTGCCTGATTAGGAAGATTGATTCGGTACAATACTCCATCGTACATACTAAATATTGCACTGTTGGCACAGGTGATTTTGGATAAGCATGTGAAAATGATGATATAAATAACAAATACCAGCATAGAAAACATAAACACCTCTTCACCCATTATCCAGCTAACTACTACTGTAGCAAAAGCTATAATACACGTCACTATCATTCCTATAATATAAAAACTTCTATAGGCTTTTCCATCAATAAATACTTTGTTTTTAAAATCTAAATTTTCCATTTTGTTTTCTCAGTCTTATGAGTTGTAAAATATTTAATATACTCGATTAATAAATCATAATCGTTATATCCTGGAAATACGTAGAAACTTAGCTTTTGTGATTCAACAAACATTCCCGGGCACGTACATCTCATTTTTACTTTATAACCATTTTTGAATGGCTTCATCCATAACACTTCTAAGATTTGAAAACTATATCCTTCCTGGCTAAGGGTTTCCCTCAAATAGTTCTCATCTTCCGCCAGTTGATTTTGTTGTGTTTCTCTTATGTTTCCTTCACCTACAAGTGTTGCTCCTGCTAACAATGTTCCCGCCGTTTCCCCTCCAGCAAAATGTCCTAAGCCTCTCATAGCTGCAGCATCTCTTCCCGCCTGATTAGGAAGATTGATTCGGTACAATACTCCATCGTACATACTAAATATTGCACTGTTGGCACAGGTGATTTTGGATAGACATGCAAAAATAATAACAATAATAGTCAATACCAACATACAAGTCCCTATTCTGTTCTCACCAGTTTCCTTATAAATAACTATTGAAACTCCTACAAGTAAAAAAGTAATTGTAGTGAGTAGAACCATACCTACGGCAAAAAATTTCCCATAGGCTTTGCCATCAATAAATACCTTGTTTTTAAAATCCAATTTTTCCATTTTGTAATTCCTCTTAAAGCTATCTCATATAACATCTTAAAAATAGTAATCAATCAACTTACTTCCAAAACAATTACCTCTTAAACTGCTTTCCTTGTCCAAGGTTTTAATAACTTTATCATATATCTTGTATGTAGAAGATGTCTGTATATTTCTACTTACAGACCAATACTGACCAAAGGCATCCCCAAAACTCTTTTCTCCAGAAAACAGACCAACTGCTACATCAAAGTCCTTTTGCAGTGTCTTCAGGTTTAATCCCAAAGCTTTATAATACTTAGAAGATTCCTTAGTGAGTCTAAAACCGCCCTTAATGCTGGTGTTATATACCCCTTTAATATCATCAAGCATCTTAGTTGGTTCAGGCTTAAATCCCTTGATTCCACCTGTAAACACCTTAGTCCAGCCTTCTCCAATACCTTTTTTCAAAAGATTTTTGCTCATATTTCCTATGGATATACAGTCAGTTACAAATTCAACTGTATCTATAGCATCTGCGCCAAGATAACTGAGAGTATTGCCTAACTTAGAATCAAAATTGGTTAATCGTAAAGAGTCAGATGCTTTATCAGTATCTCCATAAATTTTAGCCCACGCTGGATCACCATCTTGTCGTGAATCAAGTGCAATTACTGAATATGTAAGATTAAAACCCGAATTTACCAAGCCAATCACTCCAGATACAAGCGCTGCCATCGAAACAATTCCTTCAAGTGTCAATGCCAATGAAACTGGGAATGCTGCCAATAATATTGCTACAGAAGCAACAACTAAAATCGCAGCTCCAATTATCTGGCAAATCTCCTTTCCACCACCACATTCGTAGAAATATTTCAGTGCATCTAATTCACTTCCTAATTCATCAAAAATTGCTACCGTTATATTCACAACTATCTCAAACAATGGGCACGCATTCTTTACCTCTACAAACAGATTGATTAAAAAAGCGTCTATGCCTTCAGCAGCCTTAATATCAGAATTCTTCTTTAAGAAATCTTCTTGATTGTTCTCTATCTTAGTCGCAACATCTTTATCTGCTTCCTTTGCATGTGCTATTAAATTGCCCACATTCACAGCAAATGTATAATATTCCGTTGCTTTTGAAGCCAACTGATTTTGTTTAGTCACTACATAATATTGTGCTGACTCCAAAATATCATTGACTCCTGCTGTAACACCCGAAAACGTATTTACAACGTCATTCTGCAACGATTCCACATATTCTTCCGCTTTAGATGCCAATGTATTTGCATTGTCAGCTATACTTTGTAAATCTTCATATTTAATAGTTAATTCTCCCATAATAAACCTTTCGAATTACATCCATCAACTTCGTCCTGTCACCTATTTGCAGCTGCCCTCGCCGCTTCTTCTGCCAATCTTCTAAGCTCAGCAGCAATCGCCTCTTCGGTAGCCCGAATATTAGCATTGCAGGTTTGCAAATCTGAATAAAGACCTTCTAAAACTCGGTCTATCCTACTAATCTCATTCGTCATTTCAGTTATTCCGCTAGAGATTGAAGCATCTGATAAGCTAGCTTTTTCAAGCTCTTCGTTGACCTGGACAACCACTTTAGCAACACTACTTGTTCCTTTTAACGCCGCGTCAAAGTTATTTATAATAGAATTGCCCCATTTATTGACTTTGCCATAGTTATCATCGCCTACTTCAGTCAATTTCTTTTTTAACTTTTCAACATCAGCTCTTCTCTTCTGATATTTGTCAATATCAGCTTCTATTTGTCTTTTTTGCGCCTTGAGAGCATCAAGTCTTGCTCGTAATTCCGATAAACCCATACTATATCCTCCAATTCTATGCCTGCGTACTAGCCATCTTAGCTATTTCTTCATCAGTCTTTATATAAGCCGCCTGTGCATCTACCAATGCATCTCTTAAATCATAAAGAACATCTGACACATCCTCTAGTTGGCGATAGATTGTTGTATAATCCTTTTCGAACTGCTTCTTGCCTTCACCCTGCCAATAGATAAATAAAGTTGTGGTAGCTGTCTTTACTCCATCTATTATGCGTTCATACTCTTTAACCCCATCTTCAAAATCTTTTATGACTTCTCCAAAGCGTTCACTATCTAAATGTTTAACCTGTTCTTCATTGTCTGCCATTTTATTTACCTCCTTCATATATGACTTTTATCTTAGCTGCATCCTGCGCTCTAAAGATATACGCATCGCCCAATTCAATAGGCTTTTTGTACTTTTTGGCTGCTCCTTGCGGAATTTCAGCACACTTAATTGCCCCGAAATCTTCCATAGCAATCAAAGTATTGAATTCTTTTACCTGCTTATGCATCTCCGACGCACCAAATGAGAATCCAACATTCTCAACATCCGAAAATACAAATAATATTTTCATATTCTTGTATGTTTTAATTAAATTTTTGTATTTGTCGAGAGCTGTTTTAGAAACAGCATCTGCAGCAAAAATTTCTCGATTGTTGACCAAAACTACAATTAACGGAAGGGCTCTAATTGCATCATATCCGTTAGCCTTAACCATATCCATTCTAGCCGCAAGTTCAACTTCAACATCTGTTAAAATGTTTTCGAACTCATTGACTTCAATCGAATATCTATCAACTATTCCTAATGAAGAAATATTCTTAAGCCTCTGCTCGAACCCATCAATCACATACAACTTAGACTCAAAATTAAATATATTCTTTTGTAGATAATTAACTATGTAGTTTACAAACGAACATTTACCATATCCGCTTCGTCCTGTAATTCCAAGAGTAAATGTATTAAGCAAATCAAGCTCTACAAAATCAACTAAGTCATAATCGATACCGATTGGAAGAACATAATCTTCATGACCAAAGTAATTTGTTTTAACATATTCAAGGTCAAGTTCTTTTGGAACTTCTGGAATTCTTACAGCCTTTTCTTCAGGATATTGATTATTTATTTCCTGAATAAACTCTTTAATCTTTTGAACTCTATCAATCTCCTTTTCACCTTCAAAGCCAAGATATGTCTGTAATTCATATATTGTCTTATCAATAGAGTATAAACATCTACCTGGCACATTCTTTGGTGTCATTCTACATCTATCAAAGACGGTGCTATACTCATCACGCTGGTTGCAATAGAAGCATATTCTGTTAGCAAAGTTGCTCATATACTTGTAGTTGATACCTGACGTTTGTGTAGAAGTAAATATCAAGCTTATTCCTAGCGCCACGCCTTCTCGGCAGATATTTATAAGATCGTCATCGTATACACTATATAGCTCTTTTAATGCTATAAAGTTGTCTAGCATAATAACTATCTGAGGCAAATCTTTATTGCCCGCCTCTTTGTATGAAGAAAACGATGTAATACCCATGTCTGCAAATCGCTCTTTACGACGTGCCATTTCCTTTCGAATCATTCTGATGAAGTTTTTAAGCTTCTCATCATCAGCAGCGGAAACTACACCACCGATATGATTCAATTCGGCAAATACGTTGAGCGCCATTGACGCAAAATCAAGTATATATAGATTAACTTCAGATGGACTGTAGTTTAATGCTATAGCTCTAATAATCATCTGAAGAAGATTTGTCTTTCCAAACTGTGAAGATCCTATTACAAGTGTATTGCCGCCAGATACATCTAGCTCTGCTACACCTTGATATTGATTATCTGGATCATCATAAACACCCAAGTTAACCAAAACACTTATATCATCATGTTTAGCGCCATCATTCGTATATACGATATTTTCTGTGAGTGATGGAAGGCAAATACCTGGCAGTCTGTTGATTCCATTTTTTGCACAATATGCAGCAATATAGTTTGTGATTGCATCCAATTGTGTTTCTGACTCATCATCCGACTTTTGCTTTTTGCGAGTGTATACAGGAGTATGTTTTCCTGCCAAATCAAGTGAATATACAGTAAATGGTTTCTGCTGTGCTGTCACGTCATATGATGCAGGTGCTCCTGAATATGCCGACTGGAATAGTTCAAATATCTCGTTGTTACCTACTTGAAGATATGCTCGACCAGGTTCTTTAATTTCAGCAGCAACTGGAGTTTTTAGCACTTCTTTACTGTCTTCTTTGTTTTGCACCTTCAAACACAATTTAAACTTAGAATTTGACCAAATCTGTGCATCAACAACACCTGAAGGCTTCTGTGTTGCAAGGATAAGATGTACACCCAAGCTTCGTCCAATACGGGCAGCTGAAATCAACTCTTTCATGAACTCAGGTTGATCCATCTTTAACTCCGCAAACTCATCAACTATAAGTATCAAATGCGGTAGAGGTATCTTTGCCTCACCCTTTTTGAATAGTTTTATATAAGCATCAATATGATTTACATCATATTCTGCAAATACCGCCTGTCTTTTCTTTAACTCAGCCTTAATTGATGATAATGATCTATTAATTTCTCTACCATCAATATTTGTAATAGCTCCAATTAGATGTGGTAAATCTCTAAATTGGTTTACCATACCACCACCCTTGAAATCGATAATTACAAATCCAACTTCATAAGGATGGAATAATGTAGCCATTGAAAGTATGTAAGACTGTAATATCTCTGATTTACCAGAACCTGTAGTACCAGCAACAAGACCATGTGGTCCGTGATGTTTTTCATTTAAGTCAAGGCTGACAATTTGACTCTTAGACTTAACACCAAGTGGTGCAGCCATAGAATTGTAAACTTCAGATTCAGCCCAATTCTTCTCAAGGTCAATATCATCAACGTTAAGAATATTCATCAATTCAAATAATGTTATATTCTTTGTGAGTGTTCCCTCTAAGCTTACCTCTTCACAATATACTGGAGCTAATTTTCGTGATATAAAATCAGCCTCGTTTGTCTTGACTATCTCATAATCAAATCTAGATACTCGATTTTTGTCATCTGTATCTGTGACAATTCCTTTTGTTCCCTCGAGTTGGATTACACTATTACATCCGCTTGGAAGTAATTCCTTGTGCTCTTCAAAGAATATAAATGAAACACCTACCATGTTTGCATACTCAATGAACTTAGAGATAGGATGATTCTTAATACCATTGTCTCTATATATAAGGATGACATAATTAGGATGTGTCTGCTTTGCTGTCTCCCTGCTAGAGAGCTCCTTATATAAGAAATCAAAAAGAATACTTCTGCTATCAGAATTGTAGACGATATTTCGCATGTTCAATTGCTCGTTTTTAACATGTGGTAAAAATCGAACCCATGTAAAATCATCAACATCTTCTTCATCTATAACATAGAAAAGCTTTGTATCTGTATAGTAATGTCTAACAGCCAAGTCTGTTGTAATCGTTTTGATAAATGCATATAAATCATTTCTTTCACCAATAACACCAACGGCATTATTATTCTTAAGGTCGAGTGTAATTGGTACATTATGAACATCTCGATATCTAGCCTGAAGCTCTTCAGGAATTTTCATTAACTCATCAGTACAATTAAGTTCTTCCTTCTGTTTAATACTTAGCTTCTTTACTGCTTGTTTCTTTCCATTACCCAAACGTATAACTAGATAATCTTCGTCGTCTACATTTCTATCAAATAATACGTCGGAAAAATCTCTAACAAAGCCTTTTTCCTTTTCAATTGAATAATATATTCCATTTAGGAGTCGCTCTTCATTGTTGCGACACTCTTCTATATATATTTTTTTGTTCTCAATATAAGCGGTATAGCTTTCTATGCGCTCCGCTGTATCAACTTTATACTTTTTACGAGAACTGATGATACTAGTAATCGATGTAACTATACCAATAGTCATTGAAATGGCACTTATCCAAATATAAGCTCCACCGCCGTTACCCATCAAACCTCTTAATACAATTGTAACAGCAAGCATAATTATTGCTGGTAAAAGCTGAAGAATTATATTTCCCTCTGGCTTTTGAGGCTCTGATGGGGGATCCAATACTTCAATATCTTCGTCTGGAAGAATCGCCTTGAATCTTGGATTTCTATTAAACTTTGGATACTTTAATTCATTAGTATCCATAGACATATTTCTACTTGATACCGAATTTAAACCAACAACTTTTTGCGCATCGCAATACAATAAATCTCCGCGAATACACATTCCAAATGATGCAAATGATATAAAATCATTTTCTTCAAGCAAAGTAGGTTTATCTATCTTTATTCCATTAACTCGTACACCATATTTTGTATTTCTTTCTGTAACCACATAACCTTCGGAACTCTTATCAATATTGATACAATCTGTTCCTATATAGTCATCTGAAATCACAATCTGACAATCATTTGCGCCGCCTATTTTAACTGAAGCTTGATTAGATAAATCTACGGCTATATCATACTTTTTCTTTTCGTAGTCAAAGTCTATTAGAAGTTCAACACTAAACAACTCTATCCCAGATACCTGATAGCATACTGAGGCTGTATCACCATGAGAAAACTCCTTGGTAAGTAACTTCCTAGCATCCCCTTGACTAATGTACAAGTTATCCGAACATAGCAATACCCAACCATCATTTTTTGAAAATACAAGATCAAACTCTTCGAAAAAATACTCTTTATTAAGTCGAATATCATTCTCAATGCCTGTACCAACTCTGATAGTATGTACGTCAGAAGAAATCTCTATCTCTCTATAAAAATTTTTGCTTGATAATATAATCCTATATCTATTTGTTCCCATTAACTTATAACCTATTCTGTGAAGTTAATAACTGTACCATTTCTAACGCCAAATTCTGAAAGCTTTTTGCTTCCTTTTAATAAAGCAAAGGGGTTTTCCGCTTTTAAGAAACATTTTTTCTGATTTGAAACATCAATACCCAATTCATAAGCTGTATTTAACGCCACTACCAAGTCATTAGCTGTAATATCGATTGGTATTTCTAAATCAATCATTTCTTTTCTCTTCAAATTATTGAACACAATAACGACGTTATTATCCATGACTCTCACCTTACATTATTAAGAATGCAACCTTTCTAATTACGTTGTTGGATGCCATTTCAGAAGGTTTTATATATGTATTGACTTCTGTTTCTGTAATATATTCTGTGATAGTAAATTTAGGCACTATCTCAGTTGCAATTAATGCATTAAACTTTTCCTTAACAAATCTATTACATATAAAAATATATTTCTCTGAATTAATACCATTTACATTGTCTACAAAATGGTTGGTAGCATTTACGGCATTAACTGACTGAGTTGTTACCACTATCACTTTGTCAGCCATATTTAACATATTTAGCTTTTCATCATCAAATAGTGAATCTGAGTCAATAATTATATAATCATAATCTCCACTCTTCTTTGCCGATAAAGCTATTTTTGTATAAATAGAATAATTAATACCAAGAGATGGAAGTGCCGCTTTAAACTCTGGAAGATAGTCAAATGTTTCATTTCGTATCTCCGCTTTTACGTCTAAATAAACATTCTCTGTTGGATTATTTATAGCCGCATAGACATCAGTTCCATTTAATGGTGGGTCATCATTAAGCAAATACTGGAAGTTTTGCATCATCGCAGCATTTATATATAGTACGCGTTGATACCCTTCAGCTAAGCTATCCGCAATGGCCATTGCTATAGTGGTTTTACCTACACCACCACATGCAGATGTAACAAGTACTATCTGAGTTTCTTTCTTTTCAACTGCACCTGCCGCAAGTTCCTTGGCACATTTTGCAACTATCTCACTAAATATTTCTCTAATGCTGGTGTATTTGTATAATCTATTTATATTTAAATCACCAGTAGCATCATCATCCATTTGCTCTGACATTATAAAAATATTTTTTATATCATGCTTTTTTAGAGATGATTGATACAAATCCTCAGACACTATAAGCACTTCAGCGTTTTGAGGTGTCGAAAAATATTCGTCAAAATACTCTTTATCAGTAATTACTTCCAAATCTATGTTATTAAAGTAATCGTTTATGAATTTATATTGTAGCGGAGCTATGTATTTTTCATCAGTATCCGCAATTATAATTATTGGATTAGCCACTTCACACCTCTTACTCCACTCTAAAATCACTATTTGCTAGGCGAATAACATCACCCTTGTTGATTAGCTGTCTATTATTTGGCTCTAGCCTTACATTATTAACGAATGTCCCGTTTGCACTTCCTTCATCCATAATGTAAAAATCTCCATTTTGCTTTATTATTCGACAATGTCTTCTACTGATTGCATTGTTGAAACCAATAACCTTATCTGACAGCTCGGCCTTTTTCCCGATTACCACATCATCTTCAGAAATCTTAATTTCAAACGGATAAGGTGCATTTAACGCTACGAGCTTAACGCAGCCAAGTTTACTAGACCCACCTGTTCTAATATTTTCCTGTGATGTCTCTTCACCATTATTGGCCTCTCTCTCAGGAACAATTTCTCGGCCTTTTTGATATACTAGCTCCAATGGAATATTCCGATCTAATGTATTAGCCATCAATCCCTCGAGCTTATCCGACCTTTCAACAGTTACGCTATTAAAAATCTCACATACCGTTGTTCTTAATGCTTCCTCAAAATCTAAGCTTGTTTCAAATACCCTTTCGCTTATTGGGATATAAACTAGTTTAATTTTCTTTGTATTTCCGTTAACAAATATTTTATCTGTATCAAGCACTATGCTTTGGCATGATAAAAAACCATTATTTTTCACATTGTTAATGCACTCTAAAAGATTTGTAGCTAATTCGATAGCATAATCCGATGTGATACTTGAAAACATTGTTGAAATCGGTTTATACTCATCAGCCAAATAGCAAAAATCTGTCTTTCCATTTCGCATTATCTTCATGCATCTAACAAACAAATCATTACTCTGACTTTGAAGCACTTTGTAATCAGTATCTATAAAGGATGCAAAACCAGTAACAATGTACTCAAAATTGTTTCCGTTATTTAATTCTTTTATTATGCCTTTATCAATTAACGCGTTCATTTCAATCCCTACGTCTTATATTTTTTGATTACTACCTACAATTTTGATATCTCCATCAGTTTCAAACTCAAGGCCGATATCTTCAAGAAGCGACGTTTCATCATTTTCACTTGATGAATCTAAAACTGTCGTCTCATCATTTTCACTTGATATATTAAGAATAGTTGTCTCATCATTAGATGATTCAGTAAGTAATGTGGTCTGATCTTCGCTGCTAAGAATAGTTGTCTCATCACTTAAAAGTTGAGTTTCATCATTAGATAACAATGTAGTTTCTTCTGTACCACTTTTTGCATTCTTCTTTTTTAGTAAGGCAGAAGTATTCCAACTAACTATGGCTTTATGTTCACTTGATGGAACTCTTATCTGTCCTTTCTTACTGTCGGTGGAAATTTTGTTAATCTCCTTACCTCGTCCAACTCCCGTTAACACTCTAATGGAATGTGGAATCTTGAAAACTATAAATATAACAACTGCAGCTATAAACAATGCTATTGCAATAACTAAAAATATTATTGCCAAGCTCTGATAAAACTGTTTCTGTTCTGCAATTGATTCAACACTAGATTGCAAACTCATAATAATTCCCTACTCTAGCATAGAAATGACTTGCTTTGCTTCCTCAATATTCGTAGCGAGCTCTTGCTCCAACTCAACGACTCGTTCCGAATCTTCAGCATCTGTTCCTGCAATGTCATTTTTTACATGCTTTTCAATATTTAAAATTTGTAGCTGCATATCTGATGCAGACACACCCGCCTTTTTAAACTGATTGGCATTCATACTAATCTGAGACGCCAATTCCTTATATATAGCAAGTGCTGTATTAGCATTATCCATTTCAGTGATGTTTCCTTCACTGACCGCAACTAAATCGTCCCAGTAATCCTTGTAACTAACTGTACTATCACCAGTCTTATCAATTGCTCCTAGGTTTATGTAATATTCAGCGATTGCTCCTAATCGTTTAGCACGTTCAGTTTGATTTTCACTAAGTCCACCTTCAGCAGCTTTTTTAAACCAATATGAGGATTGTTGCTTGTTACCTTCCCCTTCAAAGCTGTAGTAATATGCTAAACCAAGCCTATATGCAAATAAGCTGTAACTAGCTGGATCATTTGCTAGTATTTGCTCATATGTTTTCTTGTCTTGTGTTTTGATGAGAATCTCGCGAATCTCATTCGCTTCATCTAATGAAAAGTTCTCATCTGAAAGATAAACCTTATCAATTAAATCTATATATGCATCAGCCTTTGACGGATCAATCGAAATCGAATCTATTAGCGAAGTTTTGGTATCCTCCTCATTGAAACCTCTACTCGCCTGATCTATTAATGTTTTATAACTATCTTGCTGAATCTGGTTTGCATAATCAAAGGAAATCAATGCCCCCGCCCCAGCAACAGCACCAAGCATGATAGTTGTAATAAACGTAGCAAGCTTAACTTTCTCCTTGCGACGATACGAAACATCAAGCTCATTGAAATGCTCAAGTGCATATAACACTTCTGCACAATTCTGATATCTCTTCTCAGGGTCCAATTGCGTACATATTGCAACAATCTGTTCAAGTCCCTTAGATAACGAATCATTCCAATATCTTATGTTTCTAATTTCATATGGAGGCTCACTAGGATTCTTTCCAGTAACCAAGTGATACATTGTCGTTCCCAAGCAGTAGATATCTGTTCTAGCATCTGTCTGTCCCTGTCCTCCAAATTGTTCAGGCGCTGCATATCCACGAGTACCTAAACAGGTTGTATCTTCTATATTGTCTGATTTATATTGTCTGGCTGTACCAAAATCGATTAACACAATAGTGCCATCGGGTTTTAACATGATATTGCCCGGCTTCAAATCTCTATATATAATCGGTGGGTTCTGAGAGTGTAAATATCCCAAAACGTCGCAAAGCTGTTTTGCCCACTCAATAACATATTCTTGTGGCTGTGGGCCATATTCATCCACCGCTTTTTTCAATGTATGCCCCTCGACATAATCCATAACAATAAGGATGGAATCCTCATAATCAATAATGTCGGCTATACTTGGAAGGTTTGGATGAGAAAGATTTTTTAGCAACTCAGTCTCAGTCTTAATACTAGCCATATTAATATCCGAAGCAGCTGCTGCATCTTTTCGAATCTCTTTGATTGCCCATTGTTTATTTGCTCGCTCATTCATCGCGAGATAAACAACGCTCATTCCACCTTGGCCTATCTTGTTTAATATTTTGTACTTATTGTCAATTACTGACCCTACATCTAACATTTTTTTGAAAAAACCTTTTCTTTATTTATATTGAAATAATCAAGCCCGATATATTATCTGTCTCTCCTCGGTTCTTTACTAAATCTGTCAACCTCTTAATGCCATCTTTTTGAGGTGTTATACCTATTATTTCTTTATGAGTAAGCTTTCTCCACAATCCGTCTGAACAAAGTAAGAAGTGCCATCCGCGCTCTGTCTCTCCATAAAAACACTCTGGTACAACATGCTCAGAAGCGCCTATACTTTGAAGTAACACACTTTTTTTATCACTATGTTTTGCTTCCTCCTCTGTCATCCGACCAAGTTCCAACTGCTGTTGTACATAACTTTGATCGTGGGATACTTGCTCAATCTTTTTCTTATAGAACTTATACGCTCTGGAATCTCCAACATTCATAACTAAGTATTTATTCCCTATTATGATTATCGCAACCACCGTTGTTCCTAAACGTATGCCTTTTTCAATACCATAGCTTTTTAACTTATCATTGATTTCAGTTGTAATATCATTCCACTGATTTTTAACCTTTTCTATTAAAAGCTCTAAATCAACATTTTCTCCTAATGTCTCTAAAAGCTTTGGAAACTCTCCCTTGAACCAGCTATCCATCCTATCAATAAAAGCAGCACTCGCTACTTCCCCGCAAGATAGACCACCCATTCCATCACATAAAACTCCCAAGCAGACATTTCCAATTGTTTTAACCGTAGCTTGCTTTATAAGCAGAGCATCTTGATTAACATTTTTTTTGGTACCTATATCTGAATAAGCATCTACTTTAAAACTCATAATCCATTTCCTATGTCTGATATTCAAACTCTTCGTTAGATATTTTTATAACATCGCCATTATTTAATAGCACCAAGCTGCCACTATTAATCCGCGTGCCATTTACAAATGTACCATTTGTAGAATTACAGTCTTGAATATAAATATCCCTGCCCTTGTTAACGATGACAGCATGCTTTCTACTGATGGAACCATTATTTTCTATGAAGAAATCCGAATGCAAAGCATCTTTTCCAATAACAAAATCATTTTTATTAATGACGATTCGCTCTGATGTTCTCTTTCTTATTAGTGTCCCCAAATTTTGTGCGTTTTGAAGTTCTCCACTTAATATTTGAGTCTCATCATTATTTGCAAGCGAACCAGATAAAATTGTTGTTTCATCATCTGTGCCAACAGAATTAAACGCCCCACTCGCACCTCTTAGGCTAGAAGAATTATTTTCAAAAATCGCCCCATTATATGTCTTTATTACAGTGTCTTCCGCTTCCACCGTCTTATCTTTGCGTAGTACAAGCAGAATTACCAATGCAATAATTCCTGCAATCACAATAACAGCTACTATACAAATGATTATTATAGTTCTTAGAGATAAACCTTGTTTGTGATTGTTTTCTTCAGGTGGCTCAACCTTCTTTTCCTCTACCTTAGGTTTTGGAACATCGTTAACCTTTGAATATGCGATTCCTAATCCATCTAGAACTTTTGTTATCTTGGTTGAATCCAATGTACAATTGTACATTCCATCCTTTTGCAAAAGATTCATTCCGATAACATAACCAAATTCATTTACGAGTGGTCCGCCACAATTATTGGCATCAACACCCGCATCATGTTCTATCATCTGCACATTATTCACACTAAGTAAATTTGCAATACTTCCTTCAGTCATTACAATTTGCTCGTTAGAGAAATACTGCACGCCAGAATCAAATCCGATTCTATCAGGATAGCCTAATGCAAATACAGAATCTAAAGTTTTGTATGGGAGATTTTCTGGATTGTTGTCCTTCGCAGTAAGAATTGTAAGTGGCTTTCTAGTATATATAGGCTGTGCCAGTTGCAATACAGCCATATCGAGTTCTGGACTGCTTGTTACTTGAGATGCCTCAATAACTACATCTCCCTCTACTACCACTTCTGCAGTTAGAACTATATGACTCCAAGCATCATTCTCATTTGAAATCTGCAGATACTCAAAAGCCGCGTATTTAAAATCATCACCGGGATTAACAGTGTGGTTACACGTAATTATATATTCAGTATTTTCAGGATCACCAATTAATATACCCGCGCCGCCGCATACGACATGCTTTGTACCATTGGTATCTCGAAAAACTGTATTCACCTGAACCACACCGGCTTTTGCATCTTCCTTGCTAGGCAATTTTTCCTCTGCAATTACAGGCATATGCAATGACAAAAATGCCATTGCATATGCAATAGAAAGAATTAAAAACTTCTTAAATCCCTTCATCTCAAAATAATCTCCTGCTAAATTATTTTAATTTTCTACGGCGGAATAAGTTTACTCCACCAACACCAGCAGCACCGACACCAGCCACACCGGCTACTGCACCAACTACACGTCTAGTAATTGGGTTATTGCTAATAATCTCTTTGGCGTCACCTGGCAAATCTGATTTCTTCTCAATGTCTATGCTCTTAGCATTTAGAGAAACAACCACGTTGTAAGCAAGCTTTGTTTCATTGCCAGCCACGTCATGACTTACAACTACAACCTTTTGAGAAACATCTTTAGAGTTAAGTGTAAGCACCTCAGTACCACCTGCAGCATTTAAAGTATCACGGTCATATGACGCAATTTTTTCATCGTCTACATATACAGCCAAGTCGCTGACGCCAATAGTGTCAGTTGTATTAACTGAGAATACATGACTATCTTCAACATACTTTCCGCCATCCTCGATGCCAGAAACAACAACGCTTGGTGCTGTAGCATCTACAAGGAACTTGATATCTGCTTCTCTAGTTTGACTGCTCTGTCTATTTGTTGCCTCATCCTCTGTTCTAACATCCACAGAGTAAAGGCCATCATTATTAAAGTTATTAGCAAAAATAGTATAGCTATTTAAATGCCATCCCTTAGCATCTATATCTTCAGAAGCCGAGTAGTCTTTATTAGCTCTAAGTGCCTTGTATGTTCCATCGAATGCTACAGATACTTCTCTGTTAGCAATCTTATCAACGTTAATCTCTTCGATTACAACATTCTGTGGCTTTCTTACATAGTAGCCATCTACAAGTTCTTTAGTTCCGCCAGCCAAAACAAATACAGAACCAAATCTGTTAACAGAATAATCAATCACATTCTCTTTTTCGTTTCCAGCCTTATCAACAGTCTTTACTGTTAACTTATAAAGATCATCAAACTTCTTTTCATGAGGGATATCTGCAATAGAGAATGTAAATCCATCAGTTATTGCCGATTCCTGCAATGTTGCTGGATAATTTCCACCATTAGAACCTACTAAAGTAATAGTGATGTCATCTCTATTGATATTTTTATCTGTTGTCCTTACGACAGGAGTAACGGCCCCGTTATTTGCAGATTTATTTGCAACGCCAGTAATCTCAATTTCAGGAGCTGTAGTATCAATGTAGAATGAGCCACTTGTATACTCGCTAGACTCATTACCCGCTAAGTCAGTACACTTGATTACGAAACCATATTTGCCATCGGCCTCGAAATTGATTGTCGCGTCGTGTGAATCCTCAGAGCCCGTAAAGCCGCTAACGCTTGGTAAGCTTGTGATTTCTCCATCACTCATCTTAGTAATTGATACCAATGAATCTGAGAAGCTGCTTTCCTTTACAGTGATTGTAGCTTTACGAGCCGATTTGTAATAGTTCTCATTACTTGCACTATTGTTATCGAATGACACTTCAAACTCTGGCGCCTTCTTATCGATTACAAACTCTGAAATAATCTGCTTTTCAGATGCGTTACCCGCCTTATCCTTAACAGTTAATGTAAAGCTATAAGTACCATCCTGGTCAAATACAACCTTCTTAGTGTACTTATCTCCACCAGCATTTTCCCAACCTGAAGGGTTTGCCTTTCCTGTCTTTTCCGTAAGCTCTAACTTAGTGAACTTATCATCTGTTCCAAAGTTCTCATCAGTAACTGTAATTGTTGCTGTTCTATCCGCTTTGTAATATTTCTCATTGAGAGCTTGATCGTTATCAAAGGTAATCTCAACCTTTGGCGCTTCTTTATCGACAATGAACTGATTCTCGTTCACTTCCGCGCATCTATTTCCAGCTCGGTCTCTTACAAAACCTTTAACCTGATACTTTCCATCTGCTGAAGCTACTGCAGTATATGTATATACTCGCTTACCGTTGTCATCTTCAGTATGATCCTTCTCTGTAAATCTGATTTTTGAATTACTTGTTAAATCATATAAGTACAAGTCCTCTAACTCATGCTTATTAACTGGATGATTCTCAGTAACTGTAGCAACAACCTCTACTTGGTTGTTATAAAAACCTGCCTCAGCTCCAGCCGAACCATTTGGTGAACCAGCACCGTTGTATGTGAGGTTTAAAACTGGATCGGTATTGTCTATATATACTGTAAAGTCACCAGACTTGCTATAACGTTTCTGAAATTTATAATTGTAGAAGTAAGTGTTTTTTCCATCTTTGTTTGATGGCAAAAGGTATGTTCTTACAAAAACATTTTTTTCCTTGTAACACCCAAAAAAATCTCTATCAACTTTTTTTATAGCCTTAAAGAGCTTATGAGACAATTTTCCTTCCCATACCTCTTCATTTTCATATTCTTCAACTACAACTTCATCGCTTTGGCTAACTAGCTCCAGTTTGGCATCGTCACCATTTTCATCAACGATTTGAGATGTATTCAATTCTTTTTTTGTTGCACAAGTCAAACTAACATATAGCTGATTGCCTCGTACTTTTGATGAATACCATTTGTTATCATCATCGTCTTCATCCATTGTCCATCCGTTATTATCTATAATACGGACATCGAACTCATCACTGGCATCTTCGTCGTTGATACAGTTTATAACTGAATAATCATGATCGACAGCAATATATTCTTCACCCTTATATTCATGGACAGCTACGGCGCCCAAGACATTGTAACACGCACCAGGCATTCCAACTGTGCATGTATATTTAGCATCCCTAATCTCCTTTAGGGAGTCTGTCTCATTACCGTCATTATCATCGCCATTTTCATCAGCTGAGGTATCAGGCTCCTCTGGCTCACAAGTAGCCTCAAAAATTTCCGTCTTATTGCCCTCAGGGTCAGTGAAATCATATGCCAAAATATAGACTTTTAATTGTTCAGGACTGGTTGCTGTTTCACAGCTGGCCAGTATTGTAAACTCTGCCGGACTGGTGTAATGAATGTTATCTTTCTTTTCGTCACCATGGATGTGATCAATCCTTACATCTGGAACTAAACGCTTGCGACTATATTCGCACTCGCACTGTGAACACTTCTCTACCAAGTAATCCCCATCTACATCTTCAATAATGTCACAATCTTCCACTACAGTAGTAGTTTCAGTATGTGGTCTATGCTTTTTATCAAATTTAGTAATTTCAGTTATCTTGTTATGAGTTTTGGTGCCATGGATGTGCTCATATCTTTCTTTTTTTTCTGGCTCAACACTAGGATCATCTTCATCATCATTATTCTGATTGTCATCATCATTTTGGTCATCATCGTCGTTCTGATTGTCATCGTCGCCATCTTGGTTCTGATTGTCGTCGCCGTTTTGGTTGTTGGCATCATCGCCATTTTGGTTCTGATTGTCGTCGCCGTTTTGGTTGTTAGCATCATCACCATTCTGGTTGTTGGCATCACCGCCGTTTTGGTTCTGATTATCATCGCCGTTTTGGTTGTTGGCATCATCGCCGTTTTGGTTGTTAACATCGTCGCCATTTTGGTTCTTGTTGTCATCACCATTCTGGCTATTATCTCCACTGCCATTCTGATTTTGACTATCATTATTCATTTGAGCATTTCCACTATCAGAGTTTGTTGTGAGATCACTCGACGCAGTTGAGCTTGTAGGAGTAGTATCTCCTCCTATATTAGCAGGCTCATCTGCAAAGACATTAATCGTGCTACCGCACAGAAGTAAACTTAATAGCAACGATGCTACTAAGCGCTTATAACGTCGTTTCATAATATTCTCTCCCTTTCTATATATTATATCTACGTATTTATGTATATTTATGCAATGTGTTCACATTTAACACATATTTAACATTATCCTACAAAATATTCAACTTCTCAACACTTAAAATATATGAATAAAAATTTAGTGCACAATGCACATCTGCCGCCTATTTCTTTTGGTTAACATTGCTAACTATTACACAATTATTTCAATTATATAAAGCCATCTTGTCTATTACAATTACATGATTTTCGAGGAAATCGAGTTTTATTACACAGGTGTCCTCTAACCCGTTTGTAACATTATTTTTCATCTCATCTTCAACTTTTAAAATTTGTCTTTATTTTCTTCCTAGTAGTATATTACTACCTTTCCCAATCTATGTCAACTTTTTCATTTTATTAAAACTTTATACAAGATTGTTTCTACTTAGTAAAAGGGGCAGCCTCATGGGGCTGCCCCTTCACCAATCTATAGAATAATATTATTACCAAAGGTCATAATCATCCATATCAAGATTGTTATACTCTACTACATTAGCAAAGTTATGTTCCTCATTATAGATACCAAATGTTACATCAACATATCTATCATCTTTTTGCTTGATATCTACGCCGACATTATATACCGTAGATTCATCTGCACCTTCAGGCGCTTCTGCAAAATAAGCATGACCAGAAGTACCTTTGATATCTACCGCTGGAGTGATACTCTCCTGTGAGCCCTCAAAGAACGTAGGTTGGTGATAACCTGTTTCTCCATCATAAGTATAGAATACTCTTTCAGCTAGCATACCAATATACACCTTGTTTGGATCAAGAGACTCTACACAAGCCGCCTCCATCTTTCCGTCTGGGTTGGCTCTATTTTCTTGATACTGCATAGAGTAGCGAACATTATAATCGTCTCCAAAATGAATATCAGCAAAATCTTTTCTTGGCTTTTCAGTAACACCCTTGCCATCTGTAGAATATAAAACAGGATCTTCTTCAGCATAGTCATCTGATATAGCAACACCTGTTGATGTTCTAGTTAGATAATAAAGTCCATACAACCCCTCCTCGTCACACTTTAAGGTGCCAATAAGCGTGAGATTCTTGCACTTCTCCATAACAGGATTAGTTGGGTCTGCCACAACAAACTCTGTTGGCTCACCACCATTTGGATTTGGAACCTGAACAACAACTGGCTCATGTGTCTCAGCTGCTACTGTAACCGCCTGAGCAACAGCATTGTAATCGGCTGTTCCCATAAGACTTGCAGCCTTATAAATATTTGCATCAAGGAACTTGTACTCGCCAAATAATGACTCAACCTTAATTCCGTTAGCTTCGCACAACTCAACTGTTGTAAGGTATCTACCTTCAGCTACACCAACTGTAAAGTAATCCTCATAATATTTAGCAATATCCTTGCCATATGCTTCTTTTAAATTATATGCACTAGCATATGCAGAAACATCAAACTCAGGCCAACCATGACGACCTTCCCAAATACCGCAGTCGCAGAAATGCTTAAGCAAAGCTTCTCTATCATCTCCTACTGCCTGAACAACATCGAAGTACTGTGATGCATAGTACTCAGCATTAAAATACTTTGCAACCATCTCCTTCTGGCTGTCAGTAAGTGTTCCATAAGTTACCTGTGATGCATCCTGGGCGCAAGTAATTGTCTTAGCCTCTGCATCAATTGTGTTTACTGCCCCTACGCCAATAGCTGTTGCAGCGCAAAGTGCAAACACTAATAGATTTCTTTTCTTCATAAGAAAAAATCCTCCCTTTCGTAATATTGATTTGTAATATATTAAGAAAAGCATGTAATATGCCTAACTTTCACCGCAACGAGTATATTTTCTCACACTTCAAATAATTATACAATATAATTTTTTCAAAAATTTTGATAATTCCCACAAAAGCACTTGAAAGCCATCTGAATTCCCACTAATAGAAAATGCACAGATAATACCTGTGCATAATCAAAAGTTGTAACAAGGCCGCTTAGTTATACGGCGACTATTTTAGAAAAATGAACTGTTCCCTTCATTTTGGTATCATTGTACTACTCGCAAATTCCTTTGTCAACACTTTTGTTCTAATATATAAAAAAACCAATCCAGTCTTACAGAACGCACTAATTTATTGCGTCCAAAAGACCCAGATTGGCTTTTTTGCTTATTCATTTATGTGAGAATTATTGATAATATGGTATCTCAACTTTTCAATATCAGAAAGCTCTTCACTACCATATTTTTTACGGGCGCCCTTTACCAATTCATCTTCAGATTTTACGCTGAATTCTTTGACCATCTTCTTATAAGCTCCCACAATCAACTGCTGGTTTGGCAAATAGAGAGCACCATATTTAACATGGTTCAATACACCAAATGTATTTAAGTCAATCAAATACATCTCATTTTGATTAAATATCGCTAGACGGTTGTTTTCAAGATCGTAGCTAGTGCGAAGCAATCCCATTATCTGATGATCAGTGACAAATCTAAACGCTTTATTCTCTACATCATAAATCTGGAGATAACGGTTGGCCCCCTGCAAATATAATAGTTTTCCATCTTGAGAAAACTCTACATAGTCAGAAGTTCTTCCATGATATTCTATTTTATCTACCACATTATCGTTTTCTAGATTGACAATTCTAATAAAACCATCATTACATATAGCTGCTGCAGTTTTGCCATCAGGAGCTACCCTAAAACACGAAATTGTTTGGTTATTTAAAATGCTTCGTATCTTGCCACTGTCGATATTAACAATCCATCCTGTTCCATCTGACTTGGTGTAGCAGAAAATAGATGCATCATTTGATATATCAAATGATTCTATGAAATTATCGATAGTACCCTCAGTAATTATCGACTTCTTAGCAACATCCACAACATAATACCCTTTACCAACAGTAAAAACAGCGTACCTCTTGTTAGCTGAAAGACCATATAAGAAATCAATTTTATCTTCAGACACTCTAAATTTATCGGTCTTATCTTTTGATATAGAATAGTATACTATCTCACACTTAGAGTTTATTACCGCGACAATATTTTCGCTAACATAAAAAACACCCGTTGGCTTAGCATCTTCCACATCAAATTTGCCCACTTGTTTGCCTGACTTTGAATCAATTACTACCACATTGTCAGTACCATCTGCCGCCCCTGCATCAGATGTCAAGAGCGCATACGTATTGCCACTAGGGCTTGAAGCTGCACCGTAGTAGAAATTGGATTCCAATTCAAATTCAACAGCGTAGTCATCATCCTCCAAATATCGCATCACTGTAATATTAGGACTGTTATCCCCTTGAGATACAATAGCTCCCTTATAAGCCGAAAAATCAACCAAACTATCGCTAACATCTATCTCGTCATTAGGGAATATATTACCCGTCAATGGATCAAAACTATTTATCTTACCATCATAAGAGCCTACAATTAGCACACCATTAGCTTTACCAATCATCATTTGCTCAACAGCAGAATTGCTTGTTATTGTTGAAATATCCTCACCTGTAGCAAGGTCTACAACATTTACAAATCTGTTTCCTGTAAAGGCAAGTATTTCACGTTCATTTCCATCATTATCTGCTCTTACACCAGTCTCTATATGAGTAGAAGCCATAAACAATATATTTTCTACATAATCATATTGTTTCTCCCAAAGCCTCTCTCCAGAAGCAATGTCAAACTTTTCCAAATGCTCTTTACTAAGCACACGAGAATTTAAATCATTAGCATCTATAGAAACAACAGCCAAAGCTCCATCATATGTGAAAGCCATATCTAAAATAGCACTCTCAGTCACTGGAACATCCATACTTACATTCAAAAACATGTCATATACTGTGACGTAATTTTGCACTTCTTCGTTTTCAGATTTCCAACCAGAATGTTCCACCGCTACGTAGTGTCCATCTTCAGAAAAAATAGCGTCTCCTGTGAAATTGGCATCAGTCTTATTCTCTTCAACTTTAAGCATGCTACCGCTGGTTCCATCAAGAATAACTGCCTCACCAACAGAATTATAATCTTCATCCAGTTTAGTTTTAATTAGCTGCACATATTTGCCACTATCATCTACATTTGCAAAAACTATCCCACCATCAATTGGAGTCTCATAAACTTTGTCGCCTTTAAAATCATATCCGCAAACAGACTTTTCGTTGGCTATGACTACTATATCTCCGCAAAAACCAAATGCTTTAATTCTAATCGGAGAACCCTGGTTATATTCGCACAGTTGCTTATGAATGCATTTCCTCTTATTTAAATCCCAAAAATATACGGTATTTTCGGTATCCAAAGAGACCACCTTATCGCCCTCTGGATTTCTAACAAACTCTACAACATTAGCATCATGTTTTAAAAGGCCATCATGCTCTATATCTATACCCATACTATAGGCGCCCATTGCCTCAGACAGAGCATATACAGAATCAGGCACAAAGGGCCTAACCTTATCATCTCCAGATAAGCCTGCCATGGCTATCTTGACAGCAGTATCACGATCACCTTCATTTAATACATCAAGAGCTGTCCTCGCCAACACCTTGGATTCATTTACAAGCTTTTGCCTATACTCAGCATCCAACTTCGCAAAATTGAATGATGCAAATAAACCAAATGCTATAGCAACTGCAGCAACGCCGCCCAACACCGCTGCGTTCCTACGAATCTTGCGTTCTCGATGACGCTGCTTCAAATCATCATAGTTTACATTCAAAATAGCCGCAGCAATGCGAAGTATCTCGGTCTTGAGTTGCTTTTTAACCTCACGTTTATTTGCTCCTCTTAAATCAGCAGCAAGAGGCTCCACCGAGTTGCCATTTTCATCAATCAGCAGCTGAGGTGGAAATGAATCTATTGGTTCTCCATCTACAAGAATAGTCAAAATCTTATCTCGGCCATGCATCTCTATAAAGGTATCAACCTCTTTCATAACCCATTCTGACTCCTGAGTTTTAGGAGAACATATCACAAGCAAGAAATCTGTCTCAGCCAAAGCAGCGGTAATCTTGCTGCCCAAATCGCTCCCTACTGGTAGTTCATCCTGATCACGAAATACTCTATTTATTTTTCTACGGCCAGTCTCTTTCTGAATGTTCTTTGGAATAGAAAGAGTCTCTAGCGCCTTATGAACTTTTTTCGCGACATACATATCGCGTTCAAAATGCCTATAGCTAATAAATGCGTCGTATTTCATATCTATTCTATATTCCTTAAAATTTTCACAATTTTAAATAACGGCATTTTATTATACAATTTTTCAATCATATCATCAATCCATCTTTTACATATTTTTCATGATTTTTGCAAAAAAGGGGATTCCCAAAAGGAATCCCCTTGCAAATCAATACCTAGATACTAATTCTCATCCACATATTTCTGGATGTTGCTAGCGTTTGCATATCTCTTGACTTCGTCGCCATTTACAACAACTAGTGTTGGCGCCTGCATAACTCCGTACTTTCTAGTCATCTCCTCCTGCTCCTCGGCATCAATAAGGATGTACTCCTCATCCTCGAGAATCTCCTTTGCTCTAGCGCAGTTTGGACATGTCTTTGTTGTAAACAAATACTTTACCCCTGAAACAGGCTCCTCTGAGACAATCTCAAGATTAACCTTTGGCCTCTCAGCCTCAACTCTTTTAGTATATGCTTCGCCTGCACGTTTGCATACAGAACCTGCTATATCATAAAGCTTGCGGTTCTTGAACTCTTGGGTCTTGCCTTCGTTCCAGTTCTGAACTGGACGATAGTATCCTGTGATACGGCTGTATACCTCAGCAGTCTTGCCGCAGTGTGGGCATGTGTAGTGCTCGCCGGCAATGTAGCCATGCTCCTTACATACTGAGTATGTAGGAGAAAGTGTATAGTAAGGTAATCTGTAATTCTCAGCAATCTTGCGAACAAGATTTGCAGCTGACTCCCATGTAGGAAGCTTCTCGCCAATGAAGGCATGGAATACAGTACCTGATGTGTAAAGTGTCTGAAGCTCGTCCTGAACCTCAAGAGCATCAAAGATATCTGATGTAAACTCTACTGGCATGTGTGAGCTGTTGGTATAGAATGGTGTATCGCCTTCCTTACCAGCTGTGATAATATCTGGGAACTGCTCTCTATCATGCTTTGCAAAGCGGTAAGTTGTTGACTCTGCAGGAGTAGCCTCAAGGTTGTAAAGATCACCATACATCTCCTGATAATCAGAGAGACGCTCACGCATGTGATTGAGCACATCCTTAGAGAACTGTTGCACTCTCTTGTCAGTCATGTCTGCACGAAGCCAGTTAGCATTGAGGCCAACCTCGTTCATACCAATAAGACCGATTGTAGAGAAGTGGTTATTGAATGTTCCAAGATATCTCTTGGTGTAAGGATATAAGCCCTCATCAAGAAGCTTTGTAATTACACCACGCTTAATCTTAAGTGAACGAGCAGAAATATCCATAAGCTTGTCTAAACGAGCATAGAAATCTGCCTCGTCAGTAGCCTGGTATGCGATACGTGGCATGTTGATAGTTACAACGCCAACCGAACCAGTACTCTCGCCTGAGCCAAAGAATCCACCTGACTTCTTGCGAAGCTCACGTAAATCAAGACGAAGACGGCAGCACATAGAACGAACATCGCTAGGCTCCATATCTGAATTGATGTAATTGCTGAAGTATGGTGTGCCATACTTTGCAGTCATCTCGAATAATAATCTGTTGTTTTCTGTGTCAGACCAATCAAAATCACGTGTAATAGAATATGTAGGAATAGGATACTGGAATCCACGGCCGTTAGCATCGCCCTCGATCATAATCTCAAGGAATGCCTTGTTGACCATATCCATTTCCTTCTTGCAATCCTTGTACTTGAAATCCATCTCTTTGCCACCAACGATAGCTGGAAGCTCAGCCAAATCATTTGGAACTGTCCAGTCTAATGTGATGTTAGAAAATGGAGCCTGAGTACCCCAACGCGAAGGTGTGTTGACACCATATATAAATGCCTCAAGGCACTTCTTAACTTCGTCGTATGTAAGATTATCAGTCTTAACAAATGGCGCAAGATAAGTATCAAATGATGAAAATGCCTGAGCACCAGCCCACTCATTTTGCATGATACCGAGGAAGTTAACCATCTGGTTGCAAAGTACTGACAAATGCTTTGCAGGAGCTGAAGTAATCTTGCCTGTTATTCCTCCAAGGCCCTCTTGGATAAGCTGCTTTAATGACCAGCCTGCGCAGTATCCTGTTAGCATTGAAAGATCATGAATATGGATGTCTGCTCTGCGGTGTGCATTTGCAATCTCCTCATCATAAATCTCTGAAAGCCAATAGTTGGCTGTAATCGCACCAGAGTTAGAAAGAATAAGACCACCAACAGAGTATGTAACAGTAGAGTTCTCCTTAACTCGCCAATCCTCTACCTTTACATAGCTGTCCACTACGTTCTTGTAGTCCAAAACTGTAGACTTCATGTTGCGCATCTTCTCGCGTTGCTTCCTATATAATATGTAAGCCTTTGCAACATCTGTGTATCCAGTCTGCTCCAAAACGTTTTCAACAGAGTCCTGGATGTCCTCTACAGTAATCTTGTTTTCCTTAATCTTTGACTGAAAATCGGCAGATACTCTCAGAGACAATAACCCAATGATATCGTCGTTAAATGCCTTTCCAGTAGCCTCAAATGCCTTTGCAATAGCGTCGTTTATCTTCCCCAAATTAAACTCTGCTATCTCCCCATCTCTCTTTACTACATCAAACAATTCTACTCACCAATCTTCCTTTCTCTAGTATGTCAAAAAAGGACTCCCCCTCGAATATTGTCATTTCGTATTCTAAGGTAGTTTCGACTTGCTTTTATATTATCAAAATATTGGCATTGGTTCAATGTAGAATCACTACATATAGTGTTTTTCGTCATAATTACCTAAAAAGTGATTTCATATTTGATTATTTTCTAGGTAGAATCACGTTTCAACATATACCATATGTGGTGTTTGTCTTGAAAATCCACATACTATATATAGTGGGTATACTATCAAAATTTTCCCATAATTGACCTTAAAATTATATATATAAAAAGAACACCCGAACCAAATTCAGGTGTTCCTTACAAATCATCTATTATCTTGTCTGAAGAAAAATTAATTCCTTTTGAGCTGCTTCGTCACTTGGGTAGGTCTCTATATATTGTGCCAATGCCTCCCTTGCTTCACCAAAGCGATTGAGCTTTTCAAAGGCTGCAATCTGTCCCCGCATAAGGTCTGGCATATTGTCTATTGAATCAAGACTCAACCCAGCCTGATAAAAGCCTAAAGCCTTCTCATAATTTCCATTGGTCATCTCTATATCACCGAGAGTAGCCAGTGCTTCACTGGAAACATCCTCTGAAGAAGCGTATTTTTCAAGTAGCTTCTGGGCTGCATCATAATCGCCCCTGTCCTGATATATCTTGGCAAGATAAAGCCTAGCCTCCACTATATCCTTATCCACCGCTTCCTTAAGAAGCTTTTCAGCGTCATCAGTCTGACCCAGTAAATAGAAAATCCTGCCCTTATAGTACTTGGCATTGGCAGACTTATCAGCAACCTCTAATGCATTTTTAAGGTATACCAATCCATTATCCGTATGCCCCAGTGCATCTAAATTCTCATAAATCTCTATATATAATAGGTAGTTCTTTTCATCAACTGCAACTGCTGCATCATAATCAGTTATGGCCTGACCAACCTCACCCTCCTTGGCGTAGATACTGCCCCTAAGGAAGTATGGCTTGTAATTGTCCTCGTCATACTTGATGAGAGCGCTATAAGTGGTAACCGCATCATCAAAAAGCCCTGCATTGTACTGAGCTGCCCCCTTGTAATAATTGATGTCTATCTCCAAATCAGACACCTTACCGATAGAACAATCTAGAGCCTTGTTAAAGCAATCTATTGCCTTGTCATAATCTTCGGCATCCATAGCCTCGATACCCTGGTCCCTAAAGGCAATTTCCTTTTCATTGTATTTGCCACAGCCCGCAAGTGACATTGCCATATATACAGTTAAAAATGTTATTAAAATCCTTTTTTTCATAGAATTAATTTTAACAAAGTACATCTATTTTGGGTAGGACAATTATTTACCAATTTTAATTTTTTAGTGCCTATAGCTGGTATTATGCTATAATTATCATTAATTAAATTTGATAATTATAAAGGAGTTGCTAATTGGATCAATCGACGATTATTAAACTAATAATATTATTTATTCTTTTGGCATTATCTGCTTTCTTTTCATCTGCAGAAACAGCTCTTACTACAGTTAATAAGATTAAGCTTAAAACTATGGCAGATGAAGGGGACAAAAAGGCGGCAAAGGTTCTCAAGGTTATTGGACGACCTAAGAAAATGCTGTCGGCAATACTAATAGGAAACAACATTGTCAATCTATCGGCATCATCCCTTGCCACAGCCCTTGCTATACATATATTTGGCAATGTTGGTGCTGGAATCGCCACAGGTATTCTTACATTATTAATATTGATATTCGGAGAAATCACTCCAAAATCATTGGCAAATACTTATTCCACCAGCATGTCATTAAAGTTTGCTCCTATAATCGGCGCGCTTATGTGGTTGCTCACTCCGATTATTGCTATCGTGAATTTCATTTCCGGACTTTTTATAAAAATGTTTGGTATCGACCCTGATTTCAAGGACGACACCATAACCGAGGAAGAAATCCGCACCATGGTTGATGTTAGCCATGAAAATGGTGCCATAGAAGGCGACGAGCGCACAATGATTCATAAGGTATTTGATTTTTCTGATGCCTGTGCCAAGGAAGTAATGATTCCTCGAATCGATATGACAATGGTGGATGCAGACATTAGCTACCAAGACCTTATCTCCGTTTTCAAGGAGGACATGTTCACAAGACTTCCTGTTTGCGAGCCTGACACTGACAAAGTTATTGGCATTGTAAACATGAAAGATTTCCTTGGGCTAAATGCACCTGATGATTTTTCAGTTCGCAACTATTTGAGAGATGCATACTTCACTTATGAAATGAAAAACGTTTCGGATTTGTTTGACGAAATGCGCGAAGAATCTGCAACACTTTCCATTGTTCTTGATGAGTATGGTGATCTTTCAGGAATGATTACTCTCGAAGACCTCTTAGAGGAAATCGTTGGTGAAATCCGCGATGAGTACGACGAGGATGAGGAAGACCCAGTAGTTCGTATAAGCGATAGAGAATACCAGGTATTAGGTTCCATGAACCTAGAAGATTTATGCGATATCATTCCACTTGGATTTTCTAGTGATGATTACGATACAATTGGCGGCTACATCGTTGGTGTATTCGACCACTTCCCTACTGTTGGAGAGACCTACGTTTCAGAGGACGGCACAATAATCCGAGTGTTAGCCGTTGACAAGAAGCGCATTACCAAGCTTAGAATAAAGCTTCCTGCGCCATCCACAGATTCACAAACATCGTAATGTTAACTATAAGGCCTAGGCCTGCAATCAACTGATATAGACTTCTTATCAGCTTGGTTTTGGTCATGGCCTTTTTTGTTTGACTAATTTCTTCTGCAGGATTTCTTGCACGCTTTTTTGAATCTACAATGTAGCAATCATAATCCAGAACTATAAACATAATAAGCCCTATTGTGTTAACAATTACAAAAGTCAGCAGACTAATCTCACCCTTTACTTTTAAATAGATAAATAGGTTTGCAAATAAAATAATGCTCTTTTCCACTAGGCCTCTTAGCCTCTGCCTTGCCTTTTCCCTTAAAAGCCAATCTGTCTCAAGTTGCCACTCATCTATCCACTCATAGAAGTCTTGACTAAACATAGCAGCACAAACGTCTACGTAACCCCCTTCCTTCTTTTCCATATTAGAAAGAGCGGTATGTATCTTGTACATAGGATTACAACCAAGCTTTCTTTCAATATATTTAAAGCCAACAGGTATATCGTATATACGAATTTCTCTTTCCTGCTTTTTGATTGCCTTAAGCACTATCTTCCTTAGCTTACTATCATTCACAGTGTAATAAATCTCCTGTAATAGACCTAGGGTGTTTGTACTGTCAGGAAGTACCATTGTCAGCCTTTTTAAATATTGTTTCTTTCTTTCAAACTGCTTTCTGCCCTTTTGCCTGTGTATAACAGCAACTACAATTGAGCATAGTTCTACACCAAGCCACAGCACAAAGCATAGTATTAGCTTGTTAAATTGAATATTCATGGGATTAATTTAGAAATAAACGAAAAAACGACACGCAAAACGCGTGCCGTAATATTATCACATAATTTTCTGTTGTTCAAGTTATAATGCCATACATTATTAAAATGCATGGTTACAATCTAATATGCTGGATAAATTAGCATTTCTCAGGCTCTGGATACTCTACACCAAATGTATCAACGGTAACCTTTGCCATCATCTGCTCCTCTACTGGACGGTCAGACCAGTCTGTAGCTGTCTCAGCAATCTTGTTGACAACATCCATTCCCTCGATAACCTTACCAAAGGCTGCATAATCACCATCAAGATGTGGGCTTGTCTGGTGCATGATGAAGAACTGGCTACCTGCTGAGTTAGGCATCATTGTACGAGCCATAGAAAGTACGCCTGGCTCATGCTTAAGGTCATTCTTGAAGCCATTGCTTGAGAACTCACCCTTGATTGAATATCCAGGGCCACCCATGCCTGTTCCATCTGGATCTCCGCCCTGAAGCATAAATCCCTTGATAACTCTATGGAAAATAACACCATCATAGAAGTTGTGGTTGATAAGACTAATAAAGTTGTTAACTGTGTTTGGAGCGATTTCTGGATAAAGCTCAGCTTTCATGATATCGCCATTTTTCATTTCAATTGTAACTACTGGATTCTGTGCCATTGTAATTCTCCTTCTTTAATAATTTTAATCCGCACGTTACGGTCTCAAGCCTGAGATATTGTCTCCGTGAACTAAAACGTTCACTTCCGACAACACTCAGAGCTTGATACCTACATGCTCACTTCAATATGTTAAATAATAATTTATATACCCTATTTGTTTCTCAGTCTAAAATATCAGAAATTGTAATTAAGAAAAACAAAATCAAAAAACTAATCTTAATATCTATGTTTCTCTAAATTTAATCTTAATCGATAGAATTATAATCTTTATCCCTAGATTCTTATATATTAATTCTATATTTAATTATTTAATATTCTCCAAAATACCCTTAGCCTCTGAAAGATACGAATTTTCAATATCAAAAATGCGGCCAGCATCTGCTGCGGTAGCAAAGCTTCTATCCATAGGCATCTTGCCAAGCACTGGAACGTTAAGTTCCTTCGCGACCTCATCAATGTGACTCTCGCCAAAGATTTGAATTTCTTTGCCGCAATCAGGACACTTAATGTATGAATAGTTTTCAACAAGACCAAAAACTGGGATATGCATCATATCTGCCATGTTGTAAGCCTTCTTAACAATCATCTGTACAAGCTCCTGAGGACTTGAAACTATAACTACGCCATCCACTGGAAGTGACTGGAAGCATGTAAGTGGAACGTCGCCCGTTCCTGGTGGCATATCAACAAACAAATAATCAATATCGCCCCAAGCTACATCAGTCCAAAACTGCTTTACTACTCCTGCGATAACAGGACCTCTCCAGATAACAGGCGACTCCTCATCATCAAGGATAAGATTGATTGACATAATCTTGGTACCATCCTCTGCCACCTCAGGTAACATAACACCCTCTGCATTGGCTGCAGCCGGACCATGCACACCAAACATCTTTGGAATAGATGGACCAGTTATATCTGCATCTAAAATACCAACCTTGTATCCCTGACGCGCCATAACACCAGCAAGTGATGCTGTAACAAGAGATTTACCAACACCACCTTTACCAGATACAACTCCGATAACATGCTTTATATTAGAATCTTTATTAGGTGCCTCAACAAACGATGTGTTTCTAACACCCTGCTGAGCAGCTGCCGCAGATGGACATCCCTCACAGGAACCTCTTGAGCATGAGCTAGCTGAAGAACATGAACTATTCTCTGCCATTATTATTAGACCTCCTAAAATGTTTCTTATTAATTATCTAAATTTACTCGCCAAATGATTATAACATACTTCTAATATTTGTAAGTTTTTTTATAAGTACTTTTTAAATTTAACTGCATTAGTTTTAATATATCTCTCTACCTACATTGCTCAGAGACACAATTTAAAATTAATTTCCCTATAAAATTATATGTTCTCTAGTTACCTGATTTGTGAAATGAATCTAGTGAAATGAATAATGAGTTTTGATAGATATAGGCAGACCGAGCCAAGGACGGCGAGGTCAAGGAAAGTTGAACACGGATGTGAATCTTGACTGGTGTCTATATCTACAAAACTCATTTTCATAATTTCACTTGATGAATGTAACATGAAGGCAACTAGAGTACATATAAGTTATAGGGGAATTAGTATAAACTTCATGTTTCTGAGTCATATAAACAGACAGTTCTCCTTGTTGTAATAAGTTTCAACCTATCAACACACTTATCCACAATATCCACATTCATGTTTTTAAAGTTGAGGATAACTTCATTTATCATTTTTATCCACAATTTTATCTACAGCATAAAAAAGTCCCAAGTCCCTTATTATCAAGGGCTTGTGCGCATTTTTAACTAAGTGATTCAGAAATCAACGAACAAACATTTCCCACAAAGTTATCCACAATAACTGAATAATCCACAATTACGCTCAAAAAATCTTTTGCACCTTCCTGTCATATGTAATGAGTCCATTTAATTCATCTTCAATATCAGTGGCTTGAGTGAATACTGCCCCAGACAGCCCCTTGGACTCAAGAGACGTGATTTTAATCATCAGTTTATCAAACGCATCTTGCAAATCTTTTGCCTGATAGAACTTTTTATATCCATAAATTGCATCTCTCTTGACGTGATTGCCGACCTTTAATGAATAGCCACCGTACTCAGAAATGACATAAGGTTTAGTTGTTGGCTTCGCCTTTAGTTCATCAAAATAGATGTGCTCAGAGAATACATCTCCACAGTTTTCATGGAACCATCCTGAAGCTGAATCTATTGGTCTCGTAGAGTCGATATTTTTAGCGTATCTACAACATGTTTTGGCATCGAACTGGCCCCAGCCTTCGTTAAACAGGCACCACTGGCCTATAGAAGGCACATTGTATAGTTGATTCATTATATCTGCACACTCTTTACGCCATATTTCCTTGGACTGCTCCGTGGTTCGGCCAGTAAACTTGAGGAAAAAGTTGTTTTTATCCTTAGCATTACCAAAAGGCCTAACTACTGTTGGAACGTTACAAATCATGTTCATATCATATTTTAGGCCACCGTTTACAATATCCTGCCACACAATCATTCCAAGCCTGTCACAATGGAAATACCATCGCATCGGCTCAAGCTTACAGTGCTTTCTTATCATATTAAAGCCAAGACCTTTTATGATTTCTATGTCATAAATCATTGCATCATCGCTTGGTGGCGTCATAAGGCTCTCTGGATAGTATCCCTGGTCTAGCACTCCGTTCATAAAGTATGGCTTGTGATTTAATGTGAGCCTTGGAATGCCCTGCTCGTCGTTTTCCACGCCAAAATGACGCATAGCAAAATAAGTAGAAAACTTATCCTTACCATAGTCAACATTTAGGAAATAGAGATTAGGTTCCTCTGGAGACCATAACTTATACTTATTAAGCTTCACTTCAACTATAAGCTTGTCATCCCGCAATTCTTTTACATCATATCCCTTTATTAAATCTTGATTTGATGATGAGATTTCTAAATGCCCCTTCATTTCTGAAACCTTAAGTACCAAATCAAGCTTATTACCATCAATATCAGGAGTAATCCTTATGGACGTCACATAGGCAGCTGGCACCCACTCCATCCACACAGTCTGCCATATACCGCTTTGAGCGCTATACCACATTCCGCTTGGCTCTAAACTCTGCTTGCCTCTAGCATATCCCACAGTGTCCATATAATCACGGACCTTCACCTTTATTTCGTTATCTCCTTCGTGAATAAACTCAGATATGTCAAAAGAAAATGCGGTGTAACCACCTTCGTGTGTCCCAAGATTTATCCCATTGATAAACACCTGCGCAACCTGATCCACTGCGCCAAAATGAAGAATCAAGTGCTTTGATTTCTTGACCTTATCTAAAGTAAAAATCTTGGTATATTCTAAGGTTTCATCTGGCAAAAGAACATGCCCCTCAGTGCCAGAGAGCCTGGCTTCAGGCGAAAATGGAACTTCTATGGGGCCTGCAAAAGTCACTCTTCCCTGACCGCTAATAACCCTATAATTCCACTGTCCATTGAGATTGATATAAGACTTGCGTTGAAGCTGCGGACGTGGATATTCCTGCAGACCAGTGTATTTAAAGTCTGTAGAAAGCTCGTAGGTGGCTGCATTTTTATCCGGCTTACTTATAGCTGTAAGTATACCCTTCCAATCCATAATCTCCCTCCTCTACTATAGAGCTTAAAATCTATACTTCTTTTCTCTTGAAAAAAGTCATAGATTATCGATTTATTGCTCTTTATAGTTTATGTAAATTTTCAGATCCTATTATTTTAAAGTCATGAAAACCATTAAATCCGCACCTCAGATGACTTCTTCCTTACCCATGCCCTATAAACCATAATCAGACATATGGCGTGTACCGTGTTAGTCAAAAGCCAACTGCCTGGATATGAGAAAAACAACACGCTCTGGGTGTGATTAGTTCTAAAATATGTGGCAATCCAAATTAGTCTTGTGACGCAAGCCCCTCCTAGGGATACAAACATCGGTACAAGGGATTGTCCAAAGCCCCTCATAGCACCTGATAATGTATCCATAACACCGCAAAGGAAATATGGACATGCAACCCAGAATAATCTAAGGCTACCAGCTACTATGGCATCTTTACTGTCGGTATAAATGCCGAGTAAATACTCCGAATTAAAGTAAACTAAGTTACCCATCACAAGCCCTACAAACATAACTATTCCAAGGGTCTCAAATATAACCTTTTTAACCCTTTTCTCATCTCCTGCACCGAAGTTTTGCCCTACAAAGGTAACGGTAGTCTGGGATACAGAATTCATTGATATATATACGAATCCTTCAATGCTTGCAGCTGCCGCAGAGCCGGCAACAACCGCTGTTCCAAAAGAATTAATAGCAGATTGAATGACAACGTTGGATAATGAAAATACTGTCCCCTGCATACCTGCTGGCAAACCTATACGTATTATCTTGCTTAGGATTCCTTTATCGATAGAGATACTTGAAAAATCTAATTTCAAGGCGTTATTTTGTCGTTTAAAAAACGCTACTAGTAAAGCACAAGAAATAAGATTAGAAACCACAGTTGCAATTGCAACACCGGCAACTCCCATCTCGAACTCGATTACTAAAACTAGATTTAATAAAACATTTATCACGCCAGCTATGGTTAAAAACAATAGTGGATGCGCTGTATCACCAGAAGCTCTAAGAATTGCAGCCAAAAAATTGTACAGCATAATTGCTGGCATAGCCAAAAAGTAAATACGCACATATAAAGTTGCAAGTGGAAGCACATCACTAGGAGAGCCCATAAGCTCAAGCATAGGCTTTGCTCCAAACAGCCCTACAAACACAAGAACCAAGCCGCCAATTAATGAAAAGGCAGTGCTTGTATGTACTGTCTTTTGCACATCCTCTTCATGTCCTGCACCATAAAATTGTGCTGCACATACATTTGCACCGATAGACATACCGATAAAGAGATTGGTCATGAGATTTATAAGGGCTCCTGTGGAACCAACAGCTGCAATAGCCGTTTCACCGGCAAAACGCCCCACGACAATTACATCAGCTGCGTTAAAAAGAAGCTGCAACACACCTGATAGAATAATTGGAATTGTAAATTTAATAAGTTTCCCAAATAATGGGCCATGTGTCATGTCTAATTTATTTGTCTTGCTCATAGCTAGATTTTAGCACTTACATTCTAAAAAAACGAGTACAAGGTTGATTTCTTGCCGTTTAATCTACTTGCACTACTATATCAATATTTACATTATCCTCAGGCACATCTTCATTGATAAACTTTGTGTTTATCAATATATTGCCTTCAGATGCAGAGAACAATGTTTCACTTTTAGCGGTAATTGCTCCACCTTCACGAGTAAAATTATTTTCCTGCGCAAAATATTGATTATTTGCAAAATCCCTAAAATCATTTTCTGTGGAAATTACTACCCCAGACGCCTCCGCAGTCATTACAACATTTCTTCCCACTTCACACACCACATACGCATATACGTTATCTGTTTCATTTCCATTCAACTGACTATATTCATTATAATATATCAATTTGAATAGATAATTAGGGCAGTTCTCAGGAGTATTTGATGATGAAGGCTCATAGCTACCCGAAACACTATAATCGTCAGAAGAAGTCCAAACCAGCGACATTGCATTTTGGTCATCAGGATATAAATATGCTCCATAAATGCTTGGATCCAGTTCACCATGTAAAAAATAATAGTTAATCATTTGACGATTTCCTACTGTTGCCACTATAGGATCAGGAGCTACTGGGTCTGTATCCCCAGGGTCTGTTGTGCCTCCTGGATTTGTTGCGCCTCCCGGATTTTCGTTCCCACCAGATTCATTATTATTCCCAGAATTATTGTCATTATTTCCTAATGAACTACCAGTATTATCACCTGTGGAATTTCCAAAGCCGCTATCAGCATTCCCAGTACTTCCCGTATTACCTGTATTCTCTTGATTGTCTATGTCCCCCAGATTGCCAGCATTTCCTTGGATATCGATTTTTCCCTGATTATCGTTATTCCCAGTATTATCACTTACGACAGAAGAACCATTACCCGACATTTTACTTGCTTTATTATCAGCAAAATTCTCCGTTGCAGTATCAACTCCATTAGAATTCTTTCTGTCAGAATTACCATAAACGTTTTCTGCCACCTTATTATAGCTATTTGTATTAAAATACTTTGCACTGTAAAATGCTCCAGGAGTAATCCTAATTCTTGAATCTGCCAAGGATACAACGGTAATATTTCTTGCAGCACAGGCCTCTAAAGTAAGAACATATCGATTTTCATTTATTCCATAAATCAGATAATGTTCATAATATTTTACTGGATTATCTTTAAACGCCAAAAACAGGTCTGAATTAGACGCACTATATGCCGACACGTTTATATAAGAACAGCAGTCTCTCCCCTCAAAAATCCCCTTAGAAGTAAAATGATTAAACAAAGCGTCATAGCTAGTGCCGACTTCATCGACAACATCGTCATTGTTTGTTCTATAAAAATCACAATCAAAAAACACTTTTAGAATCATGATTTCATCGCTATTAAGTTGTCGATATTTAACATTTTTGGGATTTTCTGCTTGCGTCAGAGTCTTTGCCTGACAAGAAATTGGTGCAGCAAACAAAGCTACTAAGATAGTTGCCAAAAGTGAAAACAGAATTGTAGACAATCGTTTATTACTCATCGGCTATTACTCCCCGCACCAACGCAATAATCTATCTTTATATTAATCTATTTAGCGCCAAATTAATAGTTTAAACGAAAAAATATTTTATATAAATAACTTAAGGGCCAGCCCACTGGACTAGCCCTTAAAAATTAAAGAAAGAAATTATAGGAAAATCTAATCTATTGAATAGATATTGCCTTTTACTTGTTTGCTAACTCTGCCTTGAGTGCTTCTGTAAGAGCTGGAACGATCTTGTTAAGATCTCCAACGATACCGTAATCAGCTACATCAAAGATAGGAGCTGTCTCATCCTTGTTGATAGCGATGATGATATCAGACTCTTCCATACCTGCTGTATGCTGGATAGCACCAGAAATACCGATAGCAAAGTATACGTTTGGACGTACAGTCTTACCTGTCTGACCTACCTGAAGATCCTTTGGCTTCCAGCCTGAATCTACAACGGCACGTGAGCATGATACTGTACCATTAAGAACCTCTGCAAGATCCTCAAGGAGCTTGAAGTTCTCTGGAGAACC
>JAILGH010000034.1 GCA_024697025.1 Pseudobutyrivibrio sp. | reverse complement strand
TTCACACTGTATCATGCGATACCGTGCGCTTATGCGGTATTAGCAGTCGTTTCCAACTGTTGTCCCCCTGTACAAGGTAGGTTACCCACGCGTTACTCACCCGTCCGCCACTAAGTCAATAAATCGTCACCCCGAAAGGATCGTGATAAATTGCTTCGTTCGACTTGCATGTGTTAAGCACGCCGCCAGCGTTCATCCTGAGCCAGGATCAAACTCTCATGTTAAAGTTATGTAAGTAGCGAACTTGCTCGCTACAATGAGTTCAATTCCAGGTCAGCACTAAACTGACTTGTTTACTAATAAAGGTTTCGTTTCTTATCAGAAACTTAAATGAATTTCAAGGATACATGTTTAAATTAAACTGTATTAATTCAAGGTTTGTTTCACTGTTCAGTTATCAATCTTCGCTTTGTTGTTGCCCTTAGCAGCAACTCGTTTATATTATCATGAGCAACTGTCATTGTCAACAACTTTTTATTTATTTTTTGAACTTTTTCGGAAGTTAAAATTGTTTATACAATTCTATCAATTCCTTATTCGTTCTCAGCACTCGGTTTCCCTTAGTGCTCGATTATAATAGCACCTAAAACAGGGAGTGTCAACAGATTTTCTGTGATTTTTTAAAGTAAATCTATTTAGCAGAATGGCCGTGAATTGTGCGAATTGTACTAATTATTTTTACAATTAATATACCACCCGCTATATGTAGGTTATATCCTACAATTTATCAACGAGATATAGCATCTACTGCTTCTTTTATATTGGCAACTCCTACTATATTAATACCTTTAATATTAGATACGCCGTTGAGATTTGATGAAGGGATAATAGCAGTCTTGAAGCCAAGCTTTTTCGCTTCACTGACTCTCTGTTCTGCCATGGACACTGAACGCACTTCACCAGAAAGACCAATCTCACCAAAAACAATGGTACCCGCATCAACAGGAATCTCCTTTTCACTACTATAAATAGCAAGGGCTGTAGCAAGATCTATTGCCGGTTCGTTTATACGAATTCCTCCAGCGATGTTTACATATATATCTGAACGTCCCAAGAAGATGCCACAAGACCTGTTGGCCTTTACATCTCTCATGCGCTCTAACACTGCGACCAAAAGGTTGACTCTATTGTAATCGCATCCCGTTGCCATTCTTCTAGGAATCTCAAAAGCAGTCTTGCTAACAAGAGACTGAATCTCCACGAGAATTGGACGAGTTCCTTCCATAGAACATGTGACGATTGAACCAGTTGCATTTTCTGGTCTTCCATCCAACATAACAGCAGATGGATTCTTTACCTCTTCAAGGCCAGAATCCCTCATTTCAAATACGCCAATTTCGTTTGTGGAACCAAATCTATTCTTAACCCCTCGAAGTATTCTATAAGAAGCGTGTCTATCGCCTTCGAAATAAAGCACTGTATCCACCATGTGCTCTAACACTCTAGGGCCAGCCACTGTTCCCTCTTTGGTAACATGACCAACAATAAATACAGCTATACCCTGCACCTTAGCAATTTCCATAAGGACACTTGTAGATTCTCTGACTTGCGAAACAGAACCTGGCGCCGAACCCACTGCTTCATTATACATAGTCTGAATAGAATCTATAATAAGCACCGTTGGCTTTTCGCGTTCAACCACTGCTTTTATTGTATCTAGGTTAGTCTCGCACAACAAATCCAATTTGTCATTAAACTGCCCTATGCGGTCTGCGCGAATTTTAATCTGTTGCAGGGATTCCTCTCCTGACACATACATTACTTCTATATTAGATAAGCACAACTTCTGACATGTTTGAAGCAGTAAGGTCGACTTGCCTATACCAGGGTCACCACCAACTAGAATCATAGAACCAGGAACAACACCTCCTCCAAGAACTCTATCAAACTCTTCTATAGAAGTAGATATTCTGTGTTCACTGGAAGCCTCCACGTTAATAAGCTTAGTTGGCTTAATATCCGAAACCTTGCTGCGAGCTTTAACCGTAGACTTGTCAACGACCTCTTCAACCAAGCTGTTCCACGCACCACAGGCTGGGCACTGACCAGACCACTTGGACGTTTCGTTACCACACTCCTGACAGAAAAATACCGATACACTTTTCTTTGCCATAATCCCTCCATCTTTCTTTCATAGAATATTGAAAGTCAATTCCTATTTATAAAACAAAAAATCTTCCCATATAAAATGGGAAGATTAAATAACTCAAATGCAGTATTAAACTCTTTTAATGATAACTTTAACTGCAGCACTTGCATCAAGTTCTACTGATAAATTAAGCTTGCCACCAAGATTAGTCTTCATCTGTCCTGCACTATTTCCGTTAACAGTGATGTCGTAATCTGTCTCAGGCTCCAGCTCTAATGTAATCATCGCGTCTTCCTTGCCCTCTACTGTAAAAGAAACTGAATCTGAAGAGCAAGCAAAATTTTCAACTGCTGTACCAGGTACTGACTCGTATACAAACATCCCGTTTTTCTCAAGCTTGGTAATGTCTGAGAAAGTCTTTACCTTGTACAAATCCCCATCGTGCTTGAAATTCTCAAGCTTTTTCTTGTCAGCTAAGGTGTAGTCCCCAAAGCTGATAGATCCGTCTGCTTCGCTGCGAATCAACTCGCTAATAACAGCCATCTTAAATCCTCCTGTTTAACTGCCATTTGCAGCTTGTCTTAGTCCGATTATAACAAAGGAATTGATTTTTAACAACAAACCTTCGGAATAAAAGTTAGCATTTTTCAAAAATAACTTCATCCTTTTTAACCTTTGCTTTAACGGTGTCAGATGACTTGAGTTTGCCCGCAAGAATGTCCTCTGCCATCACATCCTCAAGGGCTGTCTGAATCTTGCGGCGAATAGGTCTTGCACCATATTTTGGATCAAATGCCTTTTCTACTATCCAGGTCTTAACAGAGGCAGGTATTGTAACCTTGATATCCATCTGCTCCTTGCAGCGTGCGATAAACTGGTTAACCTGAAGGGCTGCAATTTCTTTCATGTCATCCTTTGTAAGTGCCCTAAATACTATAGTCTCATCAATTCGGTTAAGGAACTCTGGTTTGAAAATACGTTTCACCTCTTCCATTACTCCGTTTTTCATGAACTCGTAATCCTTCTTAGCATCATCACTAGATGCGAAGCCTAACTTCTTTGGCTCGATGATAGCCTGAGCACCTGCATTACTTGTCATAATAATGATAGTATTTTTAAAATCCACCTTGCGTCCCTGAGAATCGGTAACATGACCGTCGTCAAGGATTTGCAAAAGTACATTAAATACATCCGGGTGAGCCTTTTCGATTTCGTCGAAAAGAATAACTGAATATGGGTTGCGTCTAACCTTTTCAGAAAGCTGACCGCCCTCCTCGTATCCTACGTATCCTGGAGGCGAACCAATCATCTTGGAAACGGAATGCTTTTCCATGTACTCACTCATGTCTACACGAATCATTGCACTTTCATTTCCAAAAACAGCCTCGGCCAAAGCCTTTGAAATCTCGGTCTTACCAACACCAGTAGGTCCCAAAAATAGGAATGAACCAATTGGTCTACCCTTTTCTTTGAGGCCAACTCGACCGCGTCGAACAGCGCGGGCAACAGCTGATACTGCTTCCTCCTGCCCAATAACACGTTTATGTAAAATACTCTCGATCTTTCTAAGTCGAACAGACTCCTGCTCAGTAAGCTTAGCAACAGGAATCTTGGTCCAAAGAGCAACAACTGCAGCCACGTCATTTTCAGTCATAACAACAGTTTTGGCTTTGGTGCGTCTGTTGCGTTTCTTCTCCTCAGCCTCTCTTTGAGCTACAAGCTCATCCTTCTCACGCTTAATGTTACTTGCAAGAGCAATATCTCCAGCGATGATTGCCTCTTCCATCTTTTGAGCTAAGTCATAGATAGCATCGTCCAAGCCATCAGTCTTAACATTCTTTTTGATGGACTTTAACTTGATTGAAGCTGCAGCCTCATCCATAAGGTCGATAGCCTTGTCTGGAAGGAAACGGTCTGCAATGTAACGCTCTGAAAGATAAACACAAGCCTCAACCGCCTCATCTGGAATAGTAATTCCATGATGCTCCTCGTATAAATATCTAACACCCTTAAGGATGTCGATTGTCTCCTCAACTGTAGGCTCCTCAACCATTACTGGCTGGAATCTACGCTCTAAAGCTGCATCCTTTTCTACGTATTTACGATACTCAGTAATAGTGGTAGCACCAAGGATTTGTATTTCGCCTCTAGCCATAGCTGGCTTTAAAATGTTAGATGCATCAATAGCACCCTCAGCACCGCCTGCACCAATAAGTGTATGAATCTCATCAATGAATAATAGGATATTGCCCTCTTCGATAACTTCAGCAATAACCTTCTTAATTCTCTCCTCGAACTCGCCTCGATACTTTGAACCGGCAACCATTCCTGAGAGGTCTAAAGAAAGGACACGTAAATCTCTAACGGAATCTGGAACATTGCCTTCAACTATGCGCTCTGCCAAGCCCTCTACAATTGCAGTCTTTCCAACACCAGGCTCGCCAATAAGACATGGGTTGTTCTTGCCACGTCTAGATAGGATTTGGATAACTCTCTGAATCTCTAAGTCACGTCCAACTATTGGATCAAGCTCCCCTTCCTCTGCCATAGCAGTTAAATCTCTGGAGAACTGATCAAGATAAGACGCCTCATTGCGCTTGCGGCCGCTGTTCATGGCCTGCATCTCCTCTTTGTAGACTGCGCCCTCAGCACCCATGCCAGCAACAAGCTCTGAGAAAAGCTTGTGAGGATTAACATCTAAAGAATTTAGAAGTCGAGCACCAGAACAATCTTGCATTCTAATCATTGCAAGAAGAAGATGCTCTGTACCGATAGTCTTGGAACTACACTTGTCTGCCTCATCGGCAGCATGTTCAAGTAGCTGCTCCATCTTTGGAGTGTAGCCGTCACGCTCCTGAACAGCTATATCCCCGCCTGGAGAAATAAGCTCCTCTACAAGCTTGAGTAGGCCCTCTTTGTCCACCCCATTAGAATTTAAAACTTTTGCCGCAAGAGAATTCTCCTGCTCAATAATTGCGATAAGTAAATGCTCTGTGCCTACATAACTATGCTCCAAAGACTTAGACAGCTTGGATGCACCTGTAATGGCACGCTTTGCCTGCTTAGAATATTCCATATTTAGCTCCTTTGCCAAATAATTTATAGATCATTAAGATCCATCATGTTTAAGCTAGAATCTCTTCTGGCTTCATAAGAATCATATTCGTTAGATGACTGGGATTCCTCTTCCTCATCATCGTAGTAATCGTCCTCATCCTCGAAATCATCCTCGTCTTCGAACTCTTCATCATCCTCATCATCGTCGTCATCATATTCTTCATCAAACTTATTCTTGAATACAATTGAACGTGGCTCTCTCTTAGGTGATTTAGCAGGTGGTAACTTAGCAAAAACATCACCATCAAAATCATCGCCACGGCCCTTAGCTGCACGATTGATAATAATAAATAAAAGGATAACAGAAAGAACAATAAGTCCCATTATAATCTTGCGATAAAGATCAAGCTTTTTAGCGTATGAGTCGTTATCTTCCTTTGGTGGCTCGCCACTGTCAGTGATTTCTCCTGTAACAGCAAGCGATGACAATGCACTCTCGTCAAGTCTTGAAACTGTATCGTAGGTCTTGTCATAGACATACCAACCTTCAGCTCCATCCTGGTTGTTACCATATATATAGAAGAACTCTGCACCATCTATTGTGTAAGCTGGAGCACTACCACCAGTAACCTCTACTGATGTGGCGTTAAATCCAGCACCTGGTGCATCTGAAGACTCGGAGATAATAACATATTTCTCAGCGTTTCCTACCATTAAAAATGGAGAAACAGTACCAGCCTCCTGATTAAATACATAGAAAACTCCTGAACCAGAAGTATTGTCAGCTGGCTTTAAATACACAAGTGTAATCGCGCCGTTAGATGGCTCACTGTATGTACTTGAACCAATCTTGATAGACTGAGACGAGAAACCGGCTGGAACCTCGTTGTCCTTGTAACGCTCTGATACAACGTAAATAACACCACCAATATCAAACTTACCCTCTGGAGTGAGTGTGCCAACTGTCGAACCATCAACTGGTGCAGAAATCACCTCTGCTGGTGCAGCGTCATCTGCCGCTGGCTCCTCAGTAGTCTCTGTAGCAGCTGGCTCAGCTGGAGTCTCCTCCTTTGGCTGCTCCTGCGGCTTTGGCTCCTCAGCTTGTGTTGCTTGGCCAATTGCAAGTGTTGCACTACTACCTTCATTATTATTAGAAGAAACTATTATTGAAGCAGTACCATTTGCAGCTGTTTCAAAAACAATGTCCCCCTCTTTACCTGAAAACGAAACTGTATTGCCAGATGTTGTGGCCCCACCCACGCTACAGCTAGAATATTTTAATAAACTAGATGTATATTTAACCGTGATAGTGCCCGATTCAGTAGCCTTTACTGTAACTGTAACCGAATTGCCAACACCTGGGGCCTTGTTGGAGATATCGATCGTGGTTGTACCCGCAGCAAACGCCACTATATTCATAGCAAAAAGCATAATAACAACAGCAATAATATTTAAAGTTCGTCTAAACAATTTAACCATAACAAATTACCTTCCACTTTCTATGACATTACAAACACTAGAAATAGCAGTAGTTTCGCTAATATCATACTATATATAGATAATTTAATTATAGATAATGGCCTAGATATAGTCAACAATTTCTACAGAGCAAAACAAGCCATATTCCGCCGGAAAGACCTGAATATGAGCCAACTATTCCTGTTAAATTGTCTCCTATATTTATATTGAAAATAAATAATATGAAAAATAGAATGCCAACTGAAAATAACAAGGCCAGTGCACCAAGAGAAATTATTAATTCCTTATCCAATCTTCTTTTCATAAATAAGTACCTCCGCTTCTTAACTGTGTATAGTCTAAAACATCCTAGTGTACCTATTTATGGACTCTATTGAATTGTTTTTTGTCGCCACCCTTTTTGGTTAGTTTGTATAAAATTCCATCTAATACTCAAAAAGGCAAAAATAATATGTGCAGCTTTTCCAAATAAATAGTTATATAATTCCGACTATGAAAAATTTGCATTCAAAATATAATGACGAAGTTAATAACAAAGAAGAGCAGACACCTGTACCTAAAAAGTCATTGTTTATGGATATCTATACTTTTGAGGACGGAATCCGTAAAGGGTTGTACTCTGATTCCAAGGGCACAGCGCACTTGATTTTAAATGGGACACTTTATGCTTCTTATAACATTTATATAGACAGACTATGCGTTACCAAATCTGGGTCAGTTGTATCCTTTGAAGGATTGTTGAAATATTACGAGAATGATGAAATCAAGATTCAATATGATTTTAAGGAAGCGCGAATTCGTTCTCAAAAGGTTTATGTAAGTAATAATAGAAGGCAAAAGAATAGAAGAAGATAATTTTAAAAAGTGGCGAGCACTAAATTCAAATGCTCGCCACTTAATACGTTATTTACATGAAATTTAAAAAGCCAATAAATATGGGCTATTGTACGATAATGTCTTTATAAACATCAAATGGTATTCCAGATTGATTAACAACTCGCATAAAAATCGTTGCTTTTCCTGCTTTAAAACCAGTTATCACATATTTTCCTAAACTGTAATCATAATTAACAGATGCTATTTGTGGATGAGTTGAATAAAAATGGGTCACTTCACTATTTATTGCATTTCCAAAAGTCGTAGGCACGAAAAACATCTGATTATTAACTCCTAGAGTGCTTTTCTCTACTCCATCAAAAATCATTCTAAGACCCGAAACTATTATTTGTTTATCCGCATAAACTGTCGCATCGTTTTTTGATGATGCTCTAACAATCGCCACACCTGGGTAAAGGCTACGAACTACTAACTTCCCATTATTAGTAGTTATTTCAGCAATGTCATAGACTTCATCGGAATCAAACACTGACCATTCTAATTCGTCGTCGCAATCAACAGGCTCGACCTGAGCTGCACATTCTATGGTATAGTCAACATTATTAAAAATTATAGGATCATTAGTACCATCAAATAGAGTAATTTTAGTAAATGCAGAATTATCGTCATCACTTGGCGTTTCAATAGGTATAGCTTCCTGGACCATTACACCAATGCCCTCTATTGAAATTCTAGCATTTCCAGCATCTGACGTAAGTGTTACATCAATATAGTTTGTTTCATAAACAGTCATCTCATCCGCTGAATAATTAGTATCCGCTACTTTCCAATCATCATAATTCAATCCACTAATTTGAGATAATTTATCTTCAATAGCCTCCTTGACATCATCTTCTGACATTCCATATGAAATCTCAAATGATAACGCATCTGCCGTAAGTTTTTCTTTATCTTCTGCAATCTTTTCTTCATCTACAGAATCAGAAGATGTTTCGGCGGCAACGGCTGTGACATCTACTATTAAGTCTACTTCAACGTCTCCATATGAAAAAGTAACAACGCCGTTCTGTTTATCCTCCTCATCAGTATCGACTGTTTGGTATTCTCCTAAATTAATACTAATGTTCCAATCATAGTTTAATTCTTCTTTTATTTCGTTGAATTTTTCCTGAATAGCTTCCTCTACTTCACTTGATTCTGCTCTGTTGCTAACAGTCACTGAGAATGCGTCTTTTGTAAATTTTTCCTTATCTTCTGCGAGCTTTGCGTCAATTGTATCTTGATCATCGTCGCCTTGCTGGTTGTCGTCGCCCTGCTGGTTGTCATCTCCCTGCTGGTTGTCGTCACCTTGCTGATTGTCATCTCCCTGCTGGTTGTCATCGCCCTGCTGATTATCATCTCCCTGCTGGTTGTCCTCACCCTGCTGGTTATCATCTCCCTGCTGGTTGTCGTCACCCTGCTGGTTGTCGTCGCCCTGCTGGTTGTCGCCACCTTGCTGGTTATCATCTCCCTGCTGGTTATCGTCGCCCTGCTGATTGTCGTCGCGTGGGTCTGTTACAGTCGAATCATCTCCTAGACCTGTTTCATCATCAGGGTTCTTATTTTCATCATCCACTACACCTGGATTCTTTGTTTCGTCCTCTTTTCCTTCCTCGGTGGTAGTTCCAGGATTATCTGTCTTTCCCTCTTCTGAAGTCTCAGTTGTTGTATTTGTAACTGTTGGTGCAACTACTGCTACTCCAGCTCTTGCGGAATCGTCCGAGTCCTTAGACTGCTCTTTGATTCTTTTAGCGTTCTCAGCTTCTCCTCTTTTCTGCATCTCCTTAGAGAAAATAGCTGCCATCTGCTCTGGGCTCATGCCCTTGCAAGGACCATCTGCACAAGTAAAGAAAATTCGTCCCGTCTTTGGATCTACGATTTTCTCAAGTGCCTTGCCGCCATAAATGTTCTTGATGATGTCTGAAAGTTGAACGTTGGCATTTACATCAAAACCATCCTTTACGTTGTAGCCTGCTGGGAAAAGGTAGAATACTGGGTAACTCTTGTTTGCACCTGACCATGTAGTATTGATATGGCCTGCTTCATCAACCCAGATTACATCCATGTTCCATTGGATAGAACCGTTTGCTATGAATTTCGCACTGAAATCTAATAGCTTTCCTTCTTCTGGCTGGCTAACGCCATCAACAACGATTTGCTCAACAGTTGTTGCCTGAGCTGCCACCCCCTGCTGTGTTGTTAGTGTCTGCGCATAAGCTGTATTTGCGCCCACTGGTCCTGCTGCAAGCGCAATCGCAAGTGCGCATGCATAAAATTGTTTTCTTTTCATTCAGTTTTCCTCCCTTTAAAAGAAACGTAAAAAAATAAGCAATGAGTACCAAATTTCTTTGACTCCTTGCTCCCGCTATGGTTATATAATTACACTATATAATTGTTATGTACAATACCTTTGGCAACAACTTCACATTTTAGGCAAAAGTTACACAATTATTGCTTTGCATGACAAAATTCTTTCAAAATATTTCATTTAAGAAACAATTCCACCAAGCGATTCACTGCAATTCTATTACAAATCACTGATAATAATTTAATATAAAAGAGCGTACTGCCAAAAAGCAATACGCTCTAATTAAATATATTACGTTATTAATGCACTACCTTATACAGCCAAGAAGAACTTGATAAGGAAGAGAATTGAGATTACGTAAGTAAGTGCTGAAACTTCCTTTGCCTTGCCTGTAAACAACTTGATAAGTGTGTATGAAATCATGGCAAGTCCAATACCGTGCCCGATAGACCCAGAAATAGGCATTGCAATAAGCATGATTGTAACAGGTACACAAACTGAAAGATCATCAAAGTTAACCTTCTTAAGACCAGTCATCATAAGCACACCTACATAGATAAGTGCTGATGATGTTGCAGCTGCTGGAATAATTGCTGCTACTGGAGCCAGGAATACGCAGATAAGGAATAACAATCCACATGTAAATGATGTAAGACCTGTACGTCCACCTGCCTCAACACCTGAAGCTGACTCAATGAATGTTGTAACTGTAGATGTACCAGTGCATGAACCTACGATTGTACCAACTGAATCTGAAAGAAGAGCCTCTTTCATGTTTGGCATATTGCCTTCGCGGTCAACCATGCCTGCACGTGAAGCTGTACCTACAAGTGTGCCGATTGTATCAAACATATCGATAACACAGAATGTGATGATAAGTGTAATCACTGTAAACCATCCCATCTGAGCAAGACCATCAAAGTTAAACTTGAAAAGAGTTGTTGATGCCATGTCGCCAAATGCTGGAACAAATCTTGCCTTCTCAAGAGAAGCAAATGGATTGTTGCCAAGAACAGCCGCATCACAAATCCAATAAACTACAGAAGCTGCAAGCATACCAAGGATAACTGCACCCTTTACGCCCTTTGAAGCAAGTACAACGATAACGATAAGACCTATAAACATTGTAATCGCAGAAAGAACCATAATTGGATAAGCATCAGTCATTGTCTCTTTAGCATAGCCTGCTGTAAGTGCTCCAAAGAAATCCTTCATTACAAAGAACTGATTGAAGTTTGAATCAGCAATGTAGACATTTGAACCAAAACCAATGTTAAGGAGCATAAGTCCAATTGCTGGAGAAATACCAAGTCTGATTCCAAGAGGAATAGCATCTACAATCTTCTCACGAATATTTAAAAGTGAAAGTATTAAGAATATAACACCTTCAATGAGGATGATGCAAAGCATTGCCTGGAATGACTGAACATAATCCATTGTTGTAGAAGCTACAAGGTTACCAATAACGATGGCCATGAATGAGTTAAGACCCATACCTGGTGCAAGACAGAATGGCTTATTCGCAAGGAAAGCCATAACAAACATCGCTACTGCTGATGAAATACATGTTGCAAGGAAAACACCATTCCAAAGTTGGTCGCCCCCCTGGCGATAATTAGTAAGAATGTTTGGATTGAGCGCAATGATATACGCCATTGTCATAAATGTTGTGAGACCTGCCAAAACTTCTGTCTTAACAGTTGTGTTATTCTCACTGAGTTTGAAACGTCCTAGCATAGTTTCCTCCCTAATTAAATAATTTGTTGGTTAATAAAATATATAGCAAAGTCGCAAGACCTTGTTATTTGGATAAAACTATTACTCTCCCTTATTATCATTTCCCCTCGTTTTACTCATCAGGTGCTCCCCCAATGGGAAGCCTTTTTGAAGCCTTTACTTTAAGCTGGCTTTGATAAATGCTGCGAAAAGTGGATGTGGCTTGTTTGGACGGCTCTTGAATTCTGGGTGGAACTGAACACCTACGTGGAACTTGTTTGCTGAAACCTCGATTGCCTCAACAACTTCATCGTTAGGTGATGTACCAGAAATAGTAAGTCCCTTTTCTGTCATTAATTCTCTATAAGAGTTATTAAACTCAAATCTGTGTCTATGGCGCTCTGAAATATTCTCAGAATTGTATGCTTCAAAAAGCTTAGTGTCCTTTCTAACTGCACAAGGATAAGCACCAAGTCTCATTGTGCCACCCTTTCTAAGTACAGCCATCTGCTCTTCCATAAGGTCGATTACACAGTTCTTGCTAGTGCTATTAAACTCTCTTGAGTTAGCATCCTTGAGATCACAGACATTGCGAGCAAACTCAATTGCAGCCACCTGCATACCGAGGCAGATTCCAAGGTAAGGAACGTCATTTTCACGGGCAAACTGGCAAGCAGCAATCTTACCCTCAACACCTCTATCACCAAAACCACCTGGAACAAGGATTCCATCAACACCACCGAGGATGTCTTTAACGTTATCCTTTGTGATTTCTTCTGAGTCAACCCACTCGATTTCAACGTGAGCTGAGTTAGCATAGCCACCGTGATATAGTGCTTCTCTAACTGAAAGATAAGCATCGTGAAGAGCAACATACTTTCCTACGATTGCAATCTTAGTATTTTTCTTGAGGCCTTTGATGTTTTTGACCATCTTCTCCCACTCTTCAATCTTTGGAGTGCGATTTTCGAGACCAAGCTCACGGCAAACAACATCATCTAAACCATACTTGTGCATCATAAGTGGTGCTTCATATAAGCAATCAAGAGTATCGTTTTCGATAACGCAGTCCTTCTTTACGTTACAGAAAAGAGAAATCTTGTCTTTGATAGATTGCTCAAGTGGATGATCAACACGGCAAACAATAATGTTTGGTGCAATACCAAGTGATTGAAGTTCCTTAACAGAGTGCTGTGTTGGCTTTGACTTGTGCTCCTCTGAGCCTGAAAGCCAAGGTACAAGTGTAACATGGATAAATAAGCAATTCTCACGTCCCTTTTCAAGGGAAATCTGACGAATAGCCTCAAGGAATGGCTGAGACTCAATATCACCAGTTGTACCACCAATCTCTGTAATCAAAACATCGCAATCAGAAGTCTCTGCGCCCATGTAGATGAAACGCTTGATTTCTTCTGTAATATGAGGAATAACCTGAACTGTCTGTCCAAGGTACTCACCCTTACGCTCGCGATTGAGAACATTCCAATAAACCTTACCAGATGTAAGATTTGAATATTTGTTAAGGCTCTCATCAATGAAACGTTCATAGTGACCAAGGTCAAGATCTGTCTCTGCACCATCATCAGTAACGAAAACTTCGCCGTGCTGATATGGACTCATTGTACCTGGATCAACATTCATGTATGGATCGAGCTTTTGTGAAGCTACCTTATACCCTCTCATTTTAAGTAGACGTCCTAAAGACGCAGCTGTAATACCTTTTCCTAAACCTGATACTACACCACCTGTAACAAATACGTGCTTTGTCATGTTAATCTCCTTCATATTCTCTAATTATTTCTTTAGCTACCTGAACACGAGAACTTCTCTGGTCCATAGCAGTTTTTTCAATATATTTGTGAGCTTCCTCTTCTGATATGTCTTTGTTGACAATCAAAAGAAGCTTCGCTCTGGATATAAGCTTCATATCCTCAAGCTTTTGCTCTAACTTGGCGCTTTGGGATTTGGCCATGCCTATTCGCCGTTGTGCAACCCTTGCAAGCTTAAGTGCCTGCCAAAACAGCTGCTTGTTGATAGGCTTGGAAACCGTAATAACGCCGTAATCTTCAACGTGTGCTGCGATTTCCTCAAAATACTGAGCCTTTACAAACAAAATAACCTGGCAAATGTTTTTCTCGGCAATGTCGATTGCCAGCGCCTCGGCATTATCCGTGCCAAGTGGTCCGTTTATGATACAAATATCAAAATCATAATCCGACATAAAACGCTTAGTCTCTGGACCGTTGCTAGTAACAACAATGTCTACTATGCCATTTTCTTTGAGAAAGGATTTATAAAAATCAGTTCCTTTATCGTTATCGCAGACAATCAATGCCCTTTCCATAAAATACTCCTTATGAAATACTAAATACTAGCTTTTATTGTCTCGATATAACGTGTTGCTACGTCTGCAAAGTTTGAATTCTTGATAAAATCGCTGTTTTCAGCACATTCGATGGCCTCGTCAATTGTAAGTGGAAGTGTCTGTAAATTAGCAAAACCTGCATCGGTAAGTAATCTAGAATTAACCTCCTGTGCTGGTGGTAACTTTTCTTTGTTTCTGACACCTGCAAGACCAGCCTGAATAACCATGGCACTTGCAAGGTAAGGATTGATACATGAATCTGGCGAACGAAGAATGAAATGATTTCGCTTGCCGTTGATTTCTGGAACTCTAAATAATCTGGAATTGTTTTGCTGAGACCAGGTGATATATTTTGGTGCCTCAGACATACCAAATCTGCTGTAGGAATCCTTGCGGCAGTTTAAGAAAAGAGTGATGTCTCTCATTCTATTTAAAATACCTGCCATGAAGGCTTCTGAAAACTCTCTGTCCTCTTTTAAAAGATTGACATTGCCCTTGTAGTTGGCCATCTTGATGTGAAGACCATTACCTGGCGCATCTGCCATTGGCATTGGATCAAAGGATGCCCACACACCATTTCTTGCAGCAATGTTTTCTACAACGTTTTTGTATGTAACAAGATTGTCTGCTGTTGTAAGAACATCAGCAGCAATAAAGTCGATTTCGTTTTGTCCAGGACCTCTCTCATGGTGAGATGACTGAGGTGAAATACCCATCTCCTCAAGTGTAAGACAAATCTCACGACGAATGTTCTCACCTTTGTCGTTTGGAGCAACATCCAAATATCCACCATTATCAAATGGCTCGTTGGTTGGCTTGCCATTTTCATCTGTCTTGAAAAGATAGAACTCAGACTTAAGACCCATGCGAGTAGAAAAGCCCATTTCCTGACATTCTTTAAGTGTCTCCTTAAGGAAATTTCTGTAATCTGAAATGAATGGTGTACCATCTGCAAGCACAACGTTACAATACATTCTGATAACTCGGCCTGACTGTGGTCGCCATGGAAGGATATGAAGTGTGTCTGGGTCTGGCTTTAGGAATAAATCCTGACTGTTAACATCCTCATATCCTAAAATAAGAAAGGAGTCGAAATTAACGCCTTCTTCGAAGGCTTGCTTCAACTCCTGTGGCATTATAGATATATTTTTCTGGGTGCCGTAGAGGTCGCAAAAAGCGAGACGTATAAATTTAACGTCGTTCTCATTGGCAAAATTAATGATATCGTCAACTGATAACTGAGACATAATTCCTCCCTATAAACAAAAAAAAAGCGTTTTTTTTTATGAGAACCCCGGCTCTCACAAAAAACGTACGCCCTTGTACTTAGAAAGTTTACAACATCGGAAGGTATTTTGTAAAGATAAATTTTAACAGATTTAAGGATTTGTTTATTGTATAATTACTCAAGTCCATTTATAATACGTAAGGTCGTTATACATACATATAATAAGGAAGAAAAGACTTAACTATGGAAAACAAAGAGTTTAAACTCGGCATCGACATCGGCTCTACTACAGTCAAAATAGCCGTTTTAGATGACGAAAACAAAATTTTATTTTCAGATTATCAGAGACATTTTGCTAACATACAGCAAACTCTTACTGATTTATTAACTCAGGCCAAGTCAAAGCTTGGTGAGATAATCGTCCGCCCTATGATTACCGGTTCCGGCGGACTTACTCTTGCAAAGCATCTTGGTGTTGAATTTGTACAGGAGGTTATCGCTGTTTCTACTTCCCTCACACACTATGCTCCTCAGACAGATGTTGCTATCGAGCTTGGTGGCGAGGATGCCAAAATCATTTACTTTGAAAACGGTAATGTTGAGCAGCGTATGAACGGTATCTGTGCCGGTGGTACAGGTTCCTTTATCGATCAAATGGCTTCTTTACTTCAGACAGATGCCCCTGGTCTTAACACATATGCTAAGGATTATAAGGCAATTTATCCTATAGCAGCCCGCTGCGGTGTATTTGCCAAGACAGATATTCAGCCCCTTATTAACGAGGGCGCTTCAAAGGAAGATTTGTCAGCCTCTATTTTCCAGGCTGTTGTAAATCAGACCATCTCTGGTCTTGCCTGCGGTAAGCCAATCAGAGGTCACGTAGCTTTCTTGGGTGGTCCACTTCACTTTTTGGATCAGCTTAGAGAGGCATTTATTCGCACATTAAAGCTTGACGATGAGCATGCAATTTTACTTGATAACTCTCATCTTTTTGCTGCAATCGGCTCAGCTTTAAATTCAAAAGAAGCAAACACCGTTCCAATGGATTCCCTTATCGACAAGCTTGCTGATGGAATCAAAATGGATTTTGAGGTTGCTAGACTTGACCCTCTCTTTGAATCAGAGGAGGAGTTTAGACAGTTCAAGGATAGACATGCAAAGGCAGAGGTTGAAAAGGGAGACTTAGCCAACTACCACGGCAACGTTTACCTTGGTATTGATGCCGGTTCTACCACTACCAAGCTTGCAGTTGTTGGTGATGATGGAAAGCTTCTTTATTCATTCTACTCAAGCAACAACGGTAGTCCACTTGCTACATCTCTTAAGGCATTAAAAGAGATTTACTCTATCATGCCTGAGGATACTCATATTGTGCATTCCTGCTCAACAGGTTACGGTGAGGCGCTTTTAAAGGCTGCCCTTCAGCTTGACGATGGGGAAGTTGAGACAATCGCTCACTATTATGCTGCTGCATTCTTTAATAAGGATGTAGATTGTATTTTGGATATCGGTGGACAGGACATGAAGTGCATCCGCATCAAAAACGGTGTGGTTGACAGTGTTCAGCTTAACGAAGCATGTTCATCTGGTTGTGGTTCATTCATTGAGACCTTTGCTAAATCCCTTGATTTTTCTGTTCAGGATTTTGCAGAGGAAGCTTTGTTTGCTCTCAACCCAATCGACCTCGGTACACGCTGTACCGTATTTATGAATTCAAAGGTTAAGCAAGCGCAAAAGGAAGGTGCTTCAGTAGCAGACATTTCTTCTGGTCTTGCTTACTCAGTTATTAAAAATGCCCTCTTCAAGGTTATCAAGCTTTCTGATGCATCAGAGCTTGGCAAGAACATCGTAGTTCAGGGTGGTACATTCTACAATGATGCTGTACTTCGTTCCCTTGAAAAGGTTGCAGGCGTTGACGTGGTTAGACCTGATATTGCAGGTATCATGGGTGCCTTTGGTTGTGCTCTTATTGCAAAGGAACGCTACGAGGAAAATCCTACAACTACTACTCTTGGCATTGATGAAATCAACGAGCTTACATTTGATACTAAGCTTACTCGTTGTCAGGGTTGCGTAAACCACTGTCTACTTACTATCAACAGATTCTCTGGTGGTCGTTCATTCATCACTGGTAATCGTTGTGAAAAAGGTGCCGGTGGCGTCAAGAACAAAGAAAACATTCCTAATCTTTACGATTATAAATACAATAGATTATTTGAATACGAGCCACTTTCTGAAGAGAAGGCAACTCGTGGAACAGTTGGTATTCCAAGAGTTCTCAACCTCTATGAAAACTACCCATTCTGGGCTACATTCTTTAAGGCTCTCAAGTTTAGAGCAGTGCTCTCTCCTCGTTCCAACCGTAAGGTCTACGAGCTTGGTATAGAGTCTATTCCATCAGAGTCAGAGTGTTATCCAGCTAAGCTTGCACACGGACATGTGCAGTGGCTTATCAATGAAGGTAATGTGGATTTCATTTACTATCCATGTGTACCTTACGAGAGAAACGAGTTCCCTGATTCAAATAACCACTATAACTGTCCTATCGTTACTTCATACGCAGAAAACATCAAGAACAACGTTGATGAAATCACTTCTGGCAAAGTACGATTCCTCAATCCTTTTATGGCCTTTACTAGCGAGGAGATTTTGGCTGGACAGCTTGCAAAGGTATTTAAGGAAGAGTTCGGCATCTCAGAATCAGAGGTTAGAGCTGCCGCTCACGCTGCTTGGCTTGAGCAGGAGCATTTCAGAAATGATATGTATGCAAAGGGTGCTGAAGTATTAAAGTATCTTGAAGAAACAGGCAAGCACGGCATCGTTTTGGCTGGTCGTCCTTACCATGTTGACCCAGAGATTAATCACGGTATTCCTGAGCTTATCAATAGCTACGGCATAGCTGTACTTACTGAGGATTCTATTTCTAATCTGGGTGAGGTTGAGCGACCACTTATCGTTATGGATCAGTGGATGTTCCACTCACGTATGTATGCTGCAGCAAACTATGTTAAGAAGCATGATAATCTTGATTTGATTCAGCTCAACTCCTTCGGATGTGGACTTGACGCTGTTACAACAGATCAGGTTGCTGATATTCTTACCAATTCAGGCAAGATTTACACTTGCTTAAAGATTGATGAGGTAAATAACTTGGGTGCCGCTAGAATCCGTATTCGTTCTCTTCTTGCAGCACTTAGAGTTAAAAAGAAAAAACAAGAAACACGTAAGATTGTTCCTGCTAATTATGAGCGTACCGTATTTACGGAGGAAATGAAAAGCAACTACACAATTCTGTGTCCACAGATGTCGCCAATTCATTTCGATTTGATTGAGCCAGCATTTAATGCTGCGGGATACAATCTTGTTATTCCAGATATTCCAACACGTACTTGTGTGGATGTGGGACTTAAATATGTAAACAATGACGCTTGCTACCCATCACTTATGGTAATTGGTCAGTTGATGGCAGCAATTGATACAGGCAAATACGATATGAGCCGCACAGCACTTATGATTTCTCAAACAGGCGGTGGATGTCGTGCTTCCAATTACATTGGATTTATCCGTCGAGCACTTGCAAAGGCAGGTTATCCAGATGTTCCAGTTATCTCATTAAACCTTAGTGGTCTTGAGAAGAATCCTGGATTTAAGCTTTCATTTAGCTTGCTCCAGCATGCTATCTATGCTCTTATCTTTGGTGATATTTTACTTCGCTGTGTAAACAGAATTCGTCCATACGAATTAGTTGCCGGCTCAACGGACGAGTTGCATGCCAACTGGAAAAAAAAGCTTACAGAGTTTGTTTCTGATAAGAAGCTACTTTCTCACAGAAAGTTTAAACGTCTTTGCCGTGAAATCATTCGCGACTTTGATAAGCTTCCAATCAAGGAAGATTTAACCAAGCCTAGAGTTGGTATCGTAGGTGAGATTCTTGTTAAGTTCCTACCTGCAGCCAACAATCACCTTGCTGAATTGCTTGAGCAGGAAGGAGCCGAGGCGGTTGTTCCTGATTTAACGGACTTCCTTCTCTACTGCTTCTACAACGAGAACTTTAAGCAGGGAAATCTTGGTACTAGCAAAAAGGCTAAGATTCTTTGTAATATCGGAATCAAGTTCTTTGAGTGGCTTAGAAGTGCTGCAAGATCAGAGTTTGATAAGTCAAAGAGATTCTATGCACCAGCATACATTACAAGCACTGCAGAAGCAGCTAAAGAAATTGTTTCTATTGGTAACCAGACTGGTGAAGGATGGTTCCTTACTGGCGAGATGCTTGAGCTTATTGAAAATGGCGCAAGCAACATCGTATGTATCCAGCCATTTGGTTGCTTACCAAATCACGTTGTTGGAAAGGGTGTAATCAAGCGTATCCGTCACGAGCATCCAGATGCAAATATCGTGGCAATCGATTATGACCCAGGTGCATCAGAGGTTAACCAGCTTAACCGTATCAAGCTTATGCTCTCTACAGCAAATAAGAATCTTGAAAAAGATGAAGCAATCTAATATCGCATATACGAACTGATCCCGGGGGACGGAGTTAGGGGTTCATTATAAAATATTATGAACCCCTAACTCCGTCCCCCGGGACCACTTTTCTTTATATGTTATATATTTGCTGCAATAATCCTAAACTCATAAGGCTTTAGGTAGCCATCTTTTTGTTCTTCAGAAGCATAATTTCCAAATACTATTTTGTCTCCGTAGAATTCTACAATCTTGTTGGTTGCAGTCAGATTACAGTATATATACAAACGCTCTTCCTTTGCTTCCCGAGTGAATATGTACACATCGCTTGGAGAAGCCACTCGTCGGTATGTACCATCTGATAATGCCACTGAGTTTTTTCTGAAATCAATCATTCCCTTATAAAAATTAAAAATACTGTTTTCATTTTCCGATTCTGCTTTTACATTAATGTAGGATTTGTTGGCGTTGACCTTTAACCAAGGTTTGCCTGTTGTAAATCCAGCCTGTTCAGAATCATCCCACTGCACCGGAGTTCTGGCATTATCTCTGCTGGTCTGTAATATTAATTTTTTCCTTAAGGAATGCACAAATAATAATCGTTTCATAGCTTTATTAATATTGTGAGATTCCACATCCTTTAATTCCCTGAGGCTGCGGAAATCGCCATTTGTCATACCGATTTCTTCACCTTCATAAATAAATGGAACTCCTCGTAAGGAAAGATTGAGACCACATAGAAGTTTGGCACTTTGCTCCCAGTATTTTCCAATGTTGCCGAAATGATTTACAGAACGAATTTGATCGTGGTTTTCTAGATAATTTGCTGGCACTTCAACTGACGTTTGCCATTTGTCAATAATTTTAATTAGCTGGTACGGTCTATATTGCTTCTTAAACCACTTCACTCCTCTGCTGTCCACATCCATGTGTTCAAAGAAGAATACTGTATCTAATTCACCTCTACTCTCATCGGCTAATAACTTTGCATCCTCCGGAGTAACAAATACCGTCTCTCCTACTATAAAGGTTTTGTACTTCGACCAAACCTCTTTGTTAAATTGTTTTAACAGCTTATGACACCCTTCTGTATTTAAATAATGCTCTCTACCTTTAAGAATCGGACGCCACCTTCCATTTTCCAGAGAGTTTTTATAAATAACATTTATAACATCGCATCTAAAACCAGCTATGCCCTTGTCCAACCAAAATCTCATGACATCTACTATCTCATCATAGACCTCTGGATTGTGCCAATTTAAATCTGGCTGTTTCTTGCTAAATAGATGCAAGTAATAATCTCCTTTGGAAGTTTTGGTCCATGCTCTTCCTCCAAAGAAAGAACCCCAATTGTTTGGCGGCCTAATTCCTTTTCCCTGACTAAAATAATAGTAGCCTCTATACTTTGGATCTCCTGCCAAAGCTTTCTTAAACCATTCATGTTCATCAGAAGTGTGATTGATGACCAGGTCCATAATAATCTTTATGCCCATTCGCTTGGCTTTACATATTAATTTATCCATGTCTTCCATGGTGCCAAATTCTGGATTAATGTTTTTGTAATCTGAGATGTCGTAACCGTTGTCGAAACCTGGACTGCAATAGACCGGACTAAGCCATATAATATCAACCCCTAGGTCTTTAAGATAATGTAGCTTGGAAATGATACCAGGAATATCTCCTATCCCATCCCCATTGCTGTCACAGAAAGATCTTGGATAGATTTGGTAGACTATAGAGTTTTTCCACCATTTTTTTGTACTAGAAGCTCCCATAATTTTCCCCCAAAGTAACTCCTTGGTAAACTCCATTCTCCCCTAAGATAATCTCTATCCTTAATATAATAGATTAAACATACTTTTTCAATAATTTTTTCACAATTTAAACACATGCCCCTCAATTTATAGGACAATTGGGAATAATTTTTAAGAATAATAGAACAACGGCAGACTAAAGCGTCTGCCGTTATAGAGATATGCAAGTTTAGCATCTTTGCAATTTTGGTAACTTATTTTGCAAGAAGCATCATTATTTTGTTAGAACGAGCAACAAATTCTGTCATAGCCTCTGGAGTAAGAGGAGCATTTGCAATCTTAGCTAAGTCATAAAGTTGAGCTGCAAATGTAGGAACATTCTCAGAATCCTTGTTATTCAAAATATACTGAACTAAGTCGTTGTTTGCATTTAAAACAAGTGTCTCTGAAGCCGAACCAAACATGCCCATATCCATACCGCCCATGGCATACATCTTCATCATATCCTGCATACGACGGCTCTCCTCAGATACAGTAAGCATCGATGAAACATCTTTGTTCTTGAACTTCTCAACCTTAACTTCAAGGCCTTCGTTATTAAGAGCCTTTCTGAACACCTCAGTAAGAGTCTCTGTCTCAGCCTTAAGCTCATCCTCAGATGTCTCCTCTACCATTGTGTCAGTTACATCTGCGTCAATACGGCAGAACTTGTAGTTCTCATTGCGCTGCTCAAGCTGAGTAATGAAAGATGTATCAATAGCATGGTCAAGTATAACTGCATTTAATCCCTGCTCCTTGAACATGTTTACATACTGTGACTGCTGCTGTAAATCTGTAACGTAGTAAACTGTCTTGCGTGTGTCCTCAGGCTCCTTAACATCCTCTGCCTTTGGCTCGTCTACTACCTCTGCCTCAACTGTCTCCCCGTTTTCATCGGTGGCCTTTTCCTCCTCCTTAACAAGAAGCTCTGGAAGAGTAACATAGGCATCATTAATATCCTTGAAAAGGATGTAGTCATTCATCTTGTCGCAGAACTTGGTATCCTTTAAGCAACCAAACTTGATGAATGGAGCAATGTCATCCCAATATTTCTCGTATGATTCTTTTTCTGTTTTGCACATACCAGAGAGCTTATCTGCAACCTTCTTGGTGATGTACTCAGAAATCTTAGTGACAAATCCGTCGTTTTGAAGAGCGGAACGAGATACATTAAGTGGTAAATCAGGACAATCAATTACGCCCTTAAGAAGCATCAAAAATTCAGGAATAACTTCCTTTATGTTGTCGGCGATAAATACCTGATTGTTGTAAAGCTTGATTGTACCCTCGATTGAATCGTACTCTGTATTAATCTTTGGGAAGTATAAAATACCCTTGAGATTAAATGGGTAATCCATGTTAAGGTGAATCCAGAAAAGTGGCTCTTTGTAATCGTGGAATACATCTCTATAAAATGTCTTATAATCATCGTCTGTACACTCAGATGGTGACTTAGTCCAAAGTGGCTGTGTATCATTTAGAGGTACTGGACGCTTAACAATCTTGAGCTTATCCTTTGCAGGAGAAACCTCTACCTGCTCTTTTTCTCCATTCTCATTTTCCTTTTCTTCAAACTTGGCCTCCTCGTGAATCTCTTCGATGACTTTGTCTGTGTCTAATTTATCAGCTGCATCGATTGTCTCATACTCCTCTGGAGCATCCTTCTTTGAAAGGTAAATCTCGGTAGGCATGAATGAACAGTACTTGGTGATGACCTCGCGAGCACGATACTCGTTGGCAAACTCGAGACAATCCTCATTTAAGAATAATGTAATCTTGGTTCCAACCTGATCCCAGTCGCCGTCACTCATCTCAAACTCTGTACCGCCATCGCACTCCCAGTGAACTGCTTTAGCGCCATCCTTGTAAGAAAGTGTATCGATGTGTACCTCATCTGCAACCATAAATGCAGAATAAAAACCAAGACCAAAGTGACCGATAATCTGATCTGAGTCAGCCTTGTCCTTGTACTTCTCTAAGAAATCTGTTGCACCAGAAAACGCGATTTGATTAATGTACTCATCAACCTCATCTGCTGTCATACCAAGACCATTATCGATAAATGTAAGTGTCTTGTCCTCTGGGCTAACAATGACCTGAATCTTAGCCTTGTAGTCAAGTGGAAGTGAATACTCTCCCATCATGTCGAGCTTCTTTAACTTGGTGATGGCATCGCATCCGTTTGAAATAAGCTCTCTATAAAAAATGTCGTGATCTGAATATAACCATTTCTTAATCACTGGAAAAATATTTTCGCTAGTAATTGATAAACTACCTTTTTTGTTTCCCATTTTACGTCACTCCTTTGTAATAAATCTCACTGAAATATATGATAATACTGCCTATTTGCAAAGTCAATACAAAATTAGCACTCTTTTACTTAGAGTGCTAATAATATATTTTCCCGTACCTACTTTTTACCAATTAAAATAGAAAATAAAAAAGAGACCATATCGTATATACGATACAGTCTCTTAGTCTAGATAATTTTAAATATCTACAGAACCAATGCAATCTTTGTTGGCTACATAATAGATTTTATGCTCTTCAGGCTTAATATAAATATTAACCTCTTCAAGCACTTTTCCTTTGTAGTCTTTCTTGAAAGCTGCCTTAACTTTCTTGAGGCATTCAGCCTCAGTGAACTCAAGTCCCTGATACTGAATTACTGTTGTTGATGTAATAGCTTTCTTTGACTTTGCTTTAGTAGTTGCTTTCTTAACTGTTGTCTTTGCTGCTGTAGCCTTTTTAGTGGCTGTCTTTTTCGCTGCTGTAGCTTTTTTAGTTGCTGTCTTCTTAACTGCAGTTGCTTCTTTCTTGACTTCTGCAACAACCTTCTTTGTAACTTCGTTTGCACTAGCAGCTGCCGCTTTTACAGTAGAAGCTGCAGAAGCAGCTGTTTTCTTCACATCTTCAACTGTGACTCTTGCGTTAGTAACCATTTCGTAACCCTCCTCTAAACGAAAAAAATTTGTTTTTCATTTAAACCATATTATAGACATTTATTAATACAATTTCTATAGAGAACACACAATTTTTACTAAATTTATAATATTGAATTCAATAATAAAAAATTTTAGGTAAATGTGACATACAAAAATATAATATTCAAACAATTACTAATCAAAAAAAATTGTAGAACAAGTCTTATTTAATAAAAATATACAAAGTACATTTTAACAAGAATATG